>JAITLF010000096.1 GCA_031278025.1 Treponema sp. | reverse complement strand
GAGTATTGTACCACCCGCTCATCACCGAAACCCGGGCGGCATTGGGAAATGACAAGACCATAAGCCTCTATGAATACAACAGTGGCCGCTATATGACCCCCGGGGGGCAGGCAAACGGCGGACTTCAAGTCGGTCCGCTCAACAGCGCTATAAGTTTTGCGATGCAGCCCTGGTATAGCCAGTACATAGAAGACAGCGCCAATGGCTTCGACCGGAGCAAGTATTCGCCCTTTGGTATGGATTTGGGCGGCAATGCCTATTATCAGGGCGGACCGCCGCTCCCGCCGATTGTCGCTAATGACGACGAACAGGCAACCAATACCATCCATGATTTTTCAACCCGTTTCAAAAAGGCGGCAACAGAGGGTAAACCTTACGGCATGCTGTACTTCTTCAATCTGAAACCTGCTTCAGAGCTTCTGAAATACAATTCTGATGAGGCGGATCCAAGCGTAACCAAGCATGCGTACATTTCGAGGATGACCACGATTGTATTTGGCCAGGAATGTGTGCTTACCACCGAGGGCGAGGCCGGGGACTATCGCAAAGACTGGGGCAATTAATAAGCCCAGGGTTCCTGAAAACGCGGGACTGTAAGGAATCCGTTTTATTCAGGATATTACTTGTTAAGACGCCAGGCGTCATTTGACGCCTGGTATTAATTCCTTTGGATGATAGAACAATGAACAAGAGCATGAAAATCACGTTTGGAATACTGGCAATGTTTTTTATACTTACCTGCCAGCAGCCGGGAGACGAGGGAAGCCCCTTTGAAATTAACCCCTCAATTCCACTCAAAAGGTTAGTAACCACTTCATCCCGCGTAGAAACCATTTGTTATGTGAACGCGGAAGAAGACAACCCCCTTAACGCGAAAGATTATATTTTAGCCGGAAACTCCAATAATCCTGATACACAGTTTTTTAACTATGTGGTCCTTGGCTATGCATATATGAACAAAGACAGCCGGGGATATACCCATCTGGAAATGACCTCCGCTTTGCGATTCATACTTGATAATAGTATCACGTATATTAAACCGCTTCAGCTAAGAGGCATACAGGCGCTTATCGAAGTGCGCAGCGGCAATTTTCGGGATGATGAGGACGGCGCCGGCGCCGGTTTTGGAACTATGGATGTAGCGGCAATCGACGAATTTATAAAAGAACTTAAAATGATAATAAATAAATACGGTATTGACGGCTTTGATTTCAATGATATAGGGGGCGGGAAGAATTCCTATCCTCCAAACACCCGCCGCCTCAAGCAGTTCCAAAAGGATGAGCCTTTGTATCCTGATAGTATGTTCAAGAAAAAAGACGGCCAGGGCAATATAACCGGCGAAGATCTGGACGGCGATGAAATCGAAAGGATTCTCTGGATCGAAGGGGGCAGTAACTTTTCAAACCTGATACAACGAACTAACGAATCCCTCAAAGAAACCTACACCTCGGTCTGGGAAAACGGCAGTTCCGCGACTGACGTTCCCAGTCATGTTGAACGGTCTATACTGGTGCAGGGCAGGAATCATGGCAACCACTTGCTCTCCCAGTTACGCATGGCCTATATGCCCGACGCCTATTCCGGTGCGGACCCTAAAACTACGGGAAATTTGAAATACATTGTTCATGACATCCCTTACAACAGCGAAAAACTTCACCCGTCGCTTTGGGACGAAGCGCAGCAAAAAGATGTCGGAGCGATAGAGGCGGATAACAAATACGCCCCTTTCGCCATAAATTTGGCTGATCAGAAAGACAGCGATACTTTGCAGTTTTGGGCAAAAACTTTTCTGCTTAAAGACCCGGTTGGCTCATTGAGCGATCAGGGGAATCAGAACAGGTACGGTGCGTTGTATTTTACCGGCTTGCGCCCCGCATCAGCGTCCGATTCTGCCGGCTGCCTGACCTGCCTTTCCCAGGAGCTTTTCGGCAGGGTAACGCGCCTTGCGGATACCCCCCGCGCGGGGGATTACAAAAAAACATGGTAACGTCCTCTTTCCACCCGGCGCGGCCCCCCGCATCGGATCTAAAAATTAGCGGGAAACGCCAGATCTTTCTTTCTCAGTTCACCGGGATTTTTCTTTGGCGGAAGGGTAGACCCGCCTGTCAATAACTGGGCGGGTATCAGTATATCCCCTATAGAAGACGGATCGGCCCCCATGATGATGGCGTGCAGGGACTCTACCGCCCGCTTCCCGATTTCATCTTCATCCTGGCGCAAAAACGTGAGGGCAGGACCATCCGGCGTATAAACAGGGGAATCAACGGTGATAAGCGAAAGATCCTCGGGGATACTACGGCCCAGGGCCAGAGCCGCGTGTTTAACAATCAGGGCTATTGAAAATTCACTCGCAAAGGCGGCGGTAATTTCAGGCCGGTCAGCTAAATGATCCTTAACCGCATCCATGCCGCCCTCTGTAGAAAGGTCGAGACACACAAACGCGGGATCCAGAACAATGCCGCTGTCGGCGAAAGCCTTGATAAAACCGTTCCACCGGGCTTCCACGGTAGATATGTATTCGACTGGCCCGGAATAAAACGCGATGTTCCGGTGGCCCAGCCGCAAAAGGTATTCAACCCCCAACCTGGCGGTAGTAACATTATCCGTAGCAACCGAAGGAACCGGCAGCCCCTTCATCTTTCTGTCCACAAACACCAGGGGCCGTTTGTCCAATATTTGCTTGAGTATTTCGGCGTTGTAATATTCGCCATGAGCGGGAAGCATCAAGATACCCGCCGCGCCTTCATCGGCCAGGGACTTGAGCGCCCGCTCTTCCTCCTCCGCCGAATCGCGGGTTCGTTTTAGAATAAGATGGTACCCCAAAGCGGTACAGGCTTCTTCTATCGCGTACAGCAACCGCGTACCAAAGGCGTCGTTAAAATCGGAAATAATCAGCCCGATGAACCGGGAAGCCGGGAAGCTCCGTACCGCCTTGCGCCCCGGTCTTCCCCCCACAAATGACCCCTTCCCCGGTAACCGGGAGATGAGTCCTTCTTCGGCAAGCAGTTCCAGCGCTTTTTTGCTTGTTATCCGGCTTACGCCGAACATTCCGCAGAGTTCTTTTTCGGACGGCAGCTTATCTCCCGCATTCAGCTTCCCCGACGAGATTTGTTCTAATAGATGATCATAGATATGCTTATAATACGGATACATCGCCGGCTTAACCTGGGCAGCGGCATTTGTTTTAAGTTCTGTTTTGGCATGCATGATTGATATATTAACATATCATTTGAAACAAAGCAATAACCTTGCGTTTGACATCCCATACATGCGTACATCCCGGTATGTATCTTCCCGTATCGCCACTGAAGGCCGGAGACTCCTCCGCGAAGGCCGGAGACTCCTCCGCGAAGGCCGGAGACTCCTCCGCGAAGGCCGGAGACTCCTCCGCAAAGGCCGGAGACTCCTCCGCAAAGGCCGGAGACTCCTCCGCAAAGGCCGGAGACTCCTCCGCGAAGGCCGGAGACTCCTCCCCCGGCCCCCCAGACCCCCCGGCGGGGTGGCGGGCAGAGCTCCGCGGGGTCTGGTGTTGCCGGACCCGGGTTTATTGATCAGAAACCCGGGTTTGTGCTGCGCAAAAACACTTTTGCGGCGCAAAAACCCAGGTTTACACGCTCCAGGCCCCGCCGCCGCCGTAGCCGCCGGCGGCGGGAAGGGAACCTGAGGCGGCTGATCCCTAAGAATGTTTAATGCGCCCGCCCTGGGTATTAGACCCGTTGCGAATAAAGCAAAAAATGGTAGAATAGTCTAACGTTTTTCTGGATACGTCATAAAACTAATGGGGTTCATATACCCCAGAGGAGGACGCATGGCTTTCATCGATCTCGTTGAGTGGAACGACGCGGCAAACGATGTTTTTGCGTGGAAATTCGCTCAAAACAGGAACAACAACCTAAGTACGTTTACCCAGCTTATTGTCCGGGAATCCCAGGAAGCCGTGTTGTTCAGCAAGGGACGGATCATCGGCAAGTTCGGACCCGGCAAGCATACCCTCAATACAGAAAACCTCCCGCTGCTGAGGAATCTTTTCGGAATTCCTTTTGGCGGCAAGAATCCTTTTATGGCGGAAATCTGGTTTGTGAACAAAACCGCCCCCTTAACGATAGACTGGCAGACCGATACCATGCGTTTCCATGATCCTGATTACGCCGAGATGGTGCCGCTCGCCGCTGCCGGGCGTTACGGGCTTAAAGTGGAAGACGCGGAGCGTTTTTTGGTGCGGCTGGTAGGAACGGTTATCCGGTTCACCGCGCGGGACTTGACCAATCACTTTTTGGGCGCCCTTATCGCCAAGACAAAAAGCGTGATTATTTCCTTCATGCAGGTCAATGGCATCGGGTTGCAGTCAATTTCGGCCAGGCTTGACGATCTTTCCAAATTTTTAAGCGAGCCGCTGAAGGAATTCTGGGAAACCTACGGGATGATGCTAACCGGTTTTTATATAACGTCAGTTGACCTTGATACATCGACGGAGGACGGAAAGAAGATCGCCGCCGCCCTTAGCGACCGTTCGGCGCAGAACATCGCCGGGTACACGTGGCAGCAAAAACAGGGGTTCGGCGTGGCGAACAACGCGCTTTCCCGGGGCGGCGACATGGGGATACTGGGGGCTGCCGCTATGACCGGTATGCTGGGCGGGGGCGGAGGAGGAGTAGGCGCGGCGATGATGCAGCCTCCACAGGCGGCTGCGGGCGGGTATCCCGGCATGGGAACCCCGGCCCCGGCAACGGCGCGGCGGGAAATATTCTGTGCCAAATGCGCCAAGAAATACCCGGCAACAAACAATTTTTGCCCCCATTGCGGCAACAGGTACAACCCCTGCCCCCGTTGCGGAAGCGACAATCTTGAAGGAAGCAAACGCTGTGTGTCCTGCGGGACCCCGCTTGTGTACGGGTCCGGACCCGGGGCTGCCATAGGCGACGCCTGTTCCCGCTGCAGGACTCCGGTAAGCCCGGGGACAAAATTCTGTCCGTCCTGCGGCAACAAAATAGGGTGAAAAACGGGAAAATGGAGGCGGCCATGACAAAGAAATCATTATCGGTCTTTAAATATATACTTTTTCTTTTGGGAGCGGGGATTGTCTTCCTTGCCTTTATGCTAAACACCAGCGGACGATCACTGACGCAAAACGACAAGTTTACATGGATATCAATTGCGCTGATGTATCTCGTTGCATTCCTGCCCCTCTTTTTTTCGTCAATACGGATCGGAAACTTTTCGGCAAAAATACCGTCCCTTGCGATGGTATGGACGGGGGTCTCCCTCTATATACCGGCTTCCATCGTTATCATTGTGCTGCTGGGAACAGGGATAGTCCCCCTCAACGCCGCCTTAATCATCCAATCCATTCTCGTGTTTTTATTCGCGATTGACATTTACTTTGGATATTTCGCGAACCTCCACACCGGTTCCGCCGGGGGGGAAGAAGCAGCCACCAGGCAGTACCTTACGGAGATCAAATCAAAGGCCCTGTCCCTTGCGCCGGGCGCCCTTCCCGCGGAGTACGAAAAGGCGCAGAAAACCCTGAAACAGGCGCTGGACGATATAAAATACATCAGTCCGGTACAAAACAACGCGGGGACAGACCTTGAAACAAGGATCATATCCGCGCTGGATTCGATAAAACTTTTGTGCGGAACGGTAAGCGAAGGGGCGCGCCCTTCATCGTTGGAAAGCGAAATAAACAATCTGCAAACGCTTGTCAAAGAAAGAAAGCTGCTGCGGAATTAAAGGAGAACTATATGGGTGGCAAAATTTTTCCCGAATCGGTCAATCTGCACCAGGATCAGGCAAAAATACTTTTTAACTATTACAAAAAGGCCGCCGAAAAAATTGTCGGCGAGGAGATGGAACTGGAAAAATCAATGGCAGATTCAAAGGCGCAGATAGAATTGACGAAAAAAACAAAGATCAAAGGCATTGTTATCGCCGTCATTTTTCCTGCCGCGGCGCTTGTGCTGATGCTGTGGGCCGGACCCGTCTCCCTGATACTGGCGGCAGGTACCGGCTGGGGCATCTCTGTCATACTGAAGGCAAAGAAAACCAAAGAGGAGCAGGAAGGCAAAATAAGAGCCTACGAGGAAGCCCACCGCGACATCAGGCGCGACTATTCCGTAAAGAAACTTGGTGTTGCCTATGTCCCTGTCGCGACCAGGGTGCCCTTCGAAAACAGGAGCTTTATTGTGGATCATACCGGATCGGTTGCGGATACCCAATTCGCCATGTCGGTGATCCATAAACCGGAAGAGCTCCTCCGGTCGCTCGTATCGCTGGAAAACGGGCTAAAGGAGGCGCCGGTGGTGGAGGGTTCCGGCTCCTCCGAGCAGATCGACACTTCTGATTATTCCACATCGATCCAAAACATCACGATGTACGATTATATGGGAAACATTGATCGGCAGGTGCGCAACATCCGCTACCTGCTGAACGACAGTGACACGGTAAATCTTTCGCTGCCGGTCATCATGCCTGAAAGCGAAAATATCAAATTTATCAAGGAGTACGGTACGGACGATCCGGGGGACAAACCTGTAGTCCCCGTTTTCAACATTGACGGCTTTAAAGAAAAAATTGATGCCTTCTATTCGCTTAACGATATGCGGAATTCCTTTGAAAAAAGCACAAATGAGAATCAGATAGAGTATTACAAAAAGCTTATCAAACGGCTTGCCGAATCGGTTCATATCCTGAGCAGGACCAAGATGGCCGGGAGTTCGGAAATTGTCGATTACGGGAACATAATTCTATCCACTGTACTGAAATCGGCGTTCAATCACTATTCCCCCGCCCTGGAAGCGGAGGAAATCGCGCGTATCCGTTCCGCAAGTTTCGACTACCAGGATTCTGTTGACGATTATACCCCGTTCAACCTTAAATCGAGTTCCCGAATCAAATACGACATTTTTTCTACCGCTTGGGTTGCTGAAGACGGTTCCCGCACGTCCATGCCTTTTGGTATGCATCAGGTACAGGAAGAGGTACTGGCGCCTGTCATACAGAATCTTATGGCAGAAAACCGCATTGAGCGGCTCAGAATCTATAACAGCATCAAAGACCAGAAGATCGATTACCTCAATCAGTGGCACCGGGACACCGAAGACTTTTACGGGCGGAACCGCGCCGAGGCTGCGGAACTTATCAACCGTATGAGGGAAAGCTATGCGGATTATGTGCGGGCGTTGAATACCTACAAGGCGCTCCAGAAAACCCAAAACACGATGAACGAGACACAGTCCCTGGAAAACGCCGAGGTTCAGCAGCAGCAGAAAGACGCGGAAGTGATTGCCGGTTTTGAAGTCCAGGCAACGGTTTTCCAGAAAAAGCAGGAAGAATTCAGCGATTACATGGACAGGCTGAAGGAAAATATTGACGAAAAGGCCGCCCTGTTCGGGTATATCCCCTATTACGAGGCAACCCTGCGGGATACCGAACCCAGGGATTTCGCGAAAGCAGCCGAGGGTTTGCAGGAACTGGAACCCAGGCGAAAAAAGCTTGTTTCCGTTAGCCCATACGTGGCCAAATATGCCGAATTGCCTCCGGAACCGAGTATTGAACAGCGGATGTACGATGATTTTACGATCGATTTGATCGGAGAGACGAGGAACACGGACACTTCGTCTGCTACGAATGACGCCGGGCCCGGACTTAAAACAGAAGAGGAGCCTTAATCATGGCCGATGCTAACCTTCGCTTTACCGTAGATACGACGCCTATGGCCCGGACGGTTGATTCTGTCAAGGGCCATGTCAACGGGGTAAGCGCCGCAGTAGTCACGATGGAAGCCGCCGTAATCGCAAGCGAACGGGCCGCGTCAAGAACGATCTGCGAAAATGTCGATAAAGGCTTTTATACGCTGGTAAAATCGCAGATAAGCCAGAAAGCGGTGGCGGCGTACACCGAGATGACGACCAAAGAGATGACGCTGGTACAGTTAACCAAGGCCCTTGATAACGTAAAGCGCCAGATGGAAGCGGATTACCAGATGATCGCCCGCCGCTACACGAAACTCTTTGCCTCGTTGAATAAGGCGCTTGAAATACGGGTTCAGGAACTGGATCGTCCAGCAATGAAACTGGCGGAAATCAAGAAGTCTTTTCTTTTTGACAAGCTCAAGAACAACGGCGCCACGATGATTTGTGCCGCAAACGATATTGTTTCAGTTGCAGAGACCGCGCTGGGCGGCAAATTGAAACAAAAGACAAAGACAACGCTGCAAACACTCTCCACCCAGGTAAGCCAGGACGACTCTTACACGAAAAAGGTGAGCGCGATTCTGTTAAGGGATGAGGGGGCGGGCCATGACGCATTTGAGTTTCTGCCGGCGATCTTTTTTTCAGGCGAGAGTTCCCTCCACCGGGATCAGTACATAGACACTGTATATACGGTACAATCTGATCTGCTTCCGAACGGTGCGGCGCTCGTTTCCGCAATAGATGATGCTGAGGAGGAGATGGCCTGGGCGCCTGTGAAGGCGGAAGCGAAGGAAACGCTGAAAAAGGAGTTACTGTCCCTGGCCGAAAAGGACTCGCTGGATGAACGGACGACGAACGAGCTTTTACGCTTGTTTGATCGGGATAACTGGCTCGTTATGGGGGGAGGCGGCGGATGAGCTACACTCAGCGTTTTTACGATTCAATACAGGTCAGCGGCTCGACAAGCGTAAGCTACCCTGCAAGTCAAAAAGGCGGTACGATTCATGTTCCATACTCAAAAAATGTATCGTTCGACATTACGATAGACGTTGAAACGGACAGCTTTGACAGCAGCGTGGTACACTGCAACAGGTCTATAGACCTGTTAACCGGATCGGTGGTTGCGATGAACACCGCCCAATGCGCCGCGATACAGCAGACGGCCAAAGATGTCTCCCGCTCACTTATAAACGGTTTTTTCGGAACGATCAGAATGGAACTCTCCCAGCAGCTTCAGGCCCTGGACAGCGCGATTAAAGCCGGATTCGGCCTGATCGCGGAGCAGGGAAAGGCGGTATCTGAGCAGAAAAAAACCCTTGAAACGGACTACAACCGGATAAGTTCCAGGTACCTTGCCATTTTTCGGAACCTCGACGATGAATGTCATAAGCGGATTTACGCGCTGGACAGGGATTCGTTTAACCTTTCGCGGAATGTTCAGAAAAAGCTACTCATGGAGACAGGCGCAAATATATCGGCAAAGAATCTGCTGTGTATAGAGGATGAATCCTCATCACGGTCAATGATAACGGTTTCACGGGTCAACCGGCTGGCCCGCGAGGTACTCAAAACCCTGCGAAACTATATTGAGCAGGAGACGGCCATAGCCGCCCTGGTAGGCTCGTTTATATTCGATGAGCCTGCAGCCGGCAAGGTAACTCAGTATGTTCCCGTGGTCTGGACAAGCGGAGAAAACCCGGAAAGCGACGAATCCGGTGCGGACTGCTATATGCCGGAAGCTATGCCCCAGGCTCAAAGGGAACTTGTTGCCGCAGCGGTAAACCGCCGCTTTGCCGCCGCCGAATCGGGGCGGGCAGCCTTGCCGGAACACGAAAAGACAGCTCTGGACAGGGAATTCAAGGCTATAGCGGAATCCGTATTCGGTGAAAGCATCGGAGAAAAGGATACCCGTATATACAGTACGTTAATGGAACTTTGGCAGAACAGTTCCCTTTATTCGATCAAAGGAGCGGTACAATGAAAGAAATGAATGAAATCCGTGTCGGCGAATCTATTGTCGCTTTAAATGACAACCTCGTAAAAAGCGCGATCCTGCCAAAAACCTCAAGCGAGCTTGAGCGTGATGTGAATATACAGGCAAACGTCAGGGTAGAGGGGCCTGTATACGCGCGCAATTTAATTATTGATTCAGGCCCCGCCGAATTTGTCAGTGCCGTTTACGCCCACAATGAACTGCATATCAAAAACGACGCGGAAAAAACCGTATTTTTCAGGAAGGCCGTAGCTTCCAGCGGAAGCATCGTATCCCTGCTGATCAAGGGCCGGGGCATATACGGTTCCGATATAAACGCTAACAGCGTAAAATTGAAAAATTGTTTTGTCGCCGGCAGCATCTTTGCCAATGAAATTCAAGTTGAAAGCAGCGTAATCCTTGGCGGTTGTTTTGCCGCCAAAAAACTCACCCTCCATGACGTTATTACCGGAACTTTCAACGCTCCGGAGGTGAACACTGGCGGAATAAACTACCTGTTGTACCCTACCGCATTTTCCGCGGAACCGATGGCTGCCCTCCCCGGCACGGAATTCTACAACATTACGCTGGCCGATCTCGGTTCGCTGTACAAGGGCGAGACGGAAAAACCCAACACCGGCAAAATCCGTCTTGACATAGAAACTGATTCCCAGAGGACTGTTTTGGTTGACGCGGACGATGTCAAAATACTTCTTCACAGTTATTCTGTCGCCGGACGGGTGTTGGTGAGCGATCTGCTTAACATGCGGGATATGGAGAATCACTTCCTGATAATCTCCGCAAGCCTCGGTTCCCAGATACTCAAGACCTATTCCCTGCAAAAAGCTGACGGCGGAAGCGAAGCCCTGACGGTACCGAAAATCGCGTCCTTCTTCTTCAACATACTGAGCGGGAAAATCCAAATCGGCGATTTAAGCGGCTCTATTCCCTTTGACGAACTCAGGCAGAAATACCTTTAGGCAACGGTATGGGATGTCTTTTCGTCTCGAATATAAAAAATCAATAATACGATAAATTTTTCGGTAGTGACGCTGTATCATTTGAACCGCAGCTGTTTTTGTTATGCTCAAGGCGGCGCCGCTCGTGCGCGCTAAGGCGGTGTCGGGCGCTCGGAGGACAAGGCGCTAAAGTCTCCGGGAGCATAGCCGCCCAAACGCAGCCGCCGTATGCGGCCCTCCTCCGTGCGGATGTATACCTTTCGGGGATGGACTGCGTCCCCGCGTAGCAGGCAGCGGACATCGGGGATAAACAGCCCGGCAATGGCGTTTTCCCGTATGGCCCGAACAATGTCCTGAGAGGTTTCCATCTTTTTGTCCAGATAAACCCCGAACATCGGGCCGGTTGCAAACTGGCCGTGCTCATGAATGTCCGAACCGGCGATAACCGGAAGATTCAGGGCCTTCGCATAGCTCATGGCCAGGGCGTCGAAGGACCGGTCGTTGCTGCCGTTGGCCGCTTCCACGGCGTCTACCCAGCGGGGGGAAAGATAGATACGGGAAATATACACCCGGTCCCGAAAAGGATGGGCCTGAACCACACAGCCGCCGTACTTGCGGACCTCTTCGTACTGTTGGGGAACGGTCCAATTTATAACTTCGGGGTGTTCCAGGAGCCACTCCTTCCCCAGGCCGTAAACCAGGTAATCGTCGTCGTCAAAGGTCTCTTCCCAGCCAAAGAAGACGTCAAGGCCTATCTTTTCCCCTTCCTCGCGGGCCTCCTCGTACCCGCGGCAATGCCCCTCGACCCACTGCTCCCAGGTCAGGTGCCGGCCTATGGCCGTATTGCCGTTGTAGAAATGGTCCGTCACGATGATGCCGGTATATCCCATGTCCTTGTAGCGCCGCACATAGTCCTGTCCCCTGGTGCCTCCGCAGGCGCTCCCCTGAGACGTGTGCAAATGAGTCTCGTAAAGGTACTTCATCATTTATCCTCCCTGATACCCGGCGTGCATACCGTATCTCCCAGTACCCGGACGTGGACCCTGCGGGTTCGGGGGCCGTCGTATTCGGTGAACCAGATTCCCTGCCAGGTTCCCAAAAGCAGGGCGCCGCCGGTTACGATGAGGGTAATCGAAGGGCCGACCAGGCTCGTCTTGGTATGGGCGGCGGAATTCCCTTCGCGGTGGCGAAATTCCCGGCGATCCGGGGAGATGGCGTCCAGCGCCAGGAGCACATCCTGAGGCACGTCGGGGTCGGCGTTCTCGTTCACCGTTACCGCCGCCGTAGTATGAGGGACAAAGATCACGCAGATCCCCTCGCCCACGCCGGAAGCCGCGACGATCTTCCTCACTTCTCCTGAGATAGGGAGCCATTCATTCTTACGGGTTGTATGAACGCTAATGGTAGCTAACGTTGTCATGGATAAAGGATAGCAGGAAAAGCGGAGAATATCTTCCCCCGGCGGATGCGGGTCCCCGCGCGCCGCGCACAACGGGGCGGTCTGCCCCCGGTGCGGTAAACCCCCCGCATTCTGCCGGCAAAATGGAGCATTTGGAAGGCGGACTACCCCATCCTGCCCTCCGATGGGATCATTCCTGCCCGAAAAAACCGTACCGCTCCCGGTCTACCCGCCCGTCCGCCGAAACGGCGACCCCTTCGGCCCGTAACAGGGCGATCTGCGCTTCCCTGCCCCGGCCGCTTTCCAGGGCAATGGAGCCGTCGGCGCGGATGATGCGGTGCCAGGGGAGAGAGCAGGACCCGGACAGGGAGTGCAGGACCCGGGCGACCTGGCGCGCCCCGTTGGGGAGGCCGGCGGCCCGCGCCACGTCCCGGTAACAGGCGACGCGGCCCGGAGGGACGGCCTGGAGGCACTCAACGATACGGCGGGTAGTTTCAGTCATGACGGCAGATGCGGCAGGCGGCTTCAGTCATGCCGGTAGATAAGACGGAAGAGAAACACGCCGAAAAGCAAAAAAGCGCCGGCAAAGGTAACGGCCAAAGCCGGAATGAGGGACAGGGAGAGGATGAGCCAGATCCCCAGGATGTTCATGGCGGCCTGGTAGACCCGTATTGCCCCGGTGAAGACCAGGGGGAGAATAAGGAGCAGGGGAAGGCTCCGGTACCGGAGCCGCCTGCGGGCGCGGTAACGCCAGCCCATCGTGAGAATCAGAATCATCAGGGCCAGGAAGCAGACCGGCCCGGCAAAACGGCTCAGTATCTCCGCCGCGAATACCTGGGACACATAGCCGTACGCCCCCAGGGATTTTTCGGCGGTAAACAGCTCGCCGATGAAAAAATTGTCCGCCCCCTGGCGGACACGGGCAGACAGCAGGAAATCCTCATAGGGCATGTCCAGCAGTACCTGAGTATCCCCCAACTCCAGGCCGCCGTCATACCGGATGGAACCGGGCGTACCGGGCCCGGTCCATTGGGGTTCCCACCGCCGGGTTTCGTTAGTCCGGTCCAGGGCCTGCATCTGGATGAGGGTCTGCTTCCGTCCCCCCAGGGTTTTGGGCAGGAGTTTGACGTACCGGGCTTCGACGCGGTTTTCAAGCTCCCCGGACGGGTTAAGCGCCAAAAGGTCCATGCCTACGCCGAAGGAATAATCCGCAGAGGCTATCAACGAGCGGACCTGCAGGATCATGCGGTCGAAGGACGCGCCGGAAGCGGCCCGGCGGGGTATGGAAAAAACCGCGCCGCTTAGAATTTCGCCTAAGCTCATTTCAAATTCATCAGCGAAGAAGGCTATTTCCCCCAGTCCCCATTCACATTCGCTCAGAAAATTAATCACTTCAGGATCCTGGGGGGTTACGCCCTCAAGCTCCTTAAAGAGGTAATACCCCCGTATCCAGTCCTGGGCAGCCAGCGCCTCATAGCCTGCATTCTTTAAGCGGTAAAGCCGCAACGCCAGCGTTTCCCGGGTGTTCGGTTCCAGGGAGGCAATGGCGTTCCAGGCGCGGCTTGCGGTCCGGGCCGCTTCCGCGGTTTCTGCACTGCCCGCACGGGCAAGACGGCCCGCCAGGGCAGCCAGCCAATGGGCGTCGTAATACCGCTCCTGACGGAAGGCGGTTTCCGCACGGGCCAAAGCCTCCGCCGCGTCTACCGGCATCCACCGGCTTTCCGCACCGGTTCCCTGAACGGCGGCGGCGGAAGGCGAAAAGCCGGGGCCCGCCCCTTCCCGCTGCCCAAAGCGGTCTTCATCCATTTCGACAAGAGCCTGGGACCGCAGCACCGCAAGGTCAGGACTGTTCGGCCAAATCCGTTCACATACCCCAATGAACCGGGCTGCGTCAACCCAGTCCCCGGCGACGGCCCGGGACAGGGCGCGGGAGTAAGACTCCGAAAAAAGCCGGCCCCGATGGCGCATGTCCGCCTCCTTCCCCCGGACCGCCGGGGAAACCAGGAAACAGAGAATCCCGTAAATCACGGAGGCGCTTACGGCAACGGCAAAGGGTCCTTTGAGGGCATTCAAAAATTGAAGGGAAAGGGGGGGCAGATACTCATTATTGCCGGTGTTTAGAAACCCAAACGGCAAGACCATAGACGACATGGCCAGGGCCGGAAAAAGGTCGAGCCAGTCAAGAAGCCCCCGGACAAAGCGCCAGGAACGGGAAAAGAGGGGGAGGGGCGGCGGCTCACCGGGAAAAAGCAGCCTAAAGCCCATCACAACAACGAAGGAAGCCAGGATATAACAAATAAAGAGCTTAGGCATGGAAAGGGGCGCCGGTTTTTTGAGCTTCACCGGGCGGCCCTCTTGCCCCGTGCCAAATTAACCAGGACGGTGTACAGGATAACCAGCAGGGCCGCCCCGCAGAAAACGAAGGGGGTAATTATGGCTTGAGGGACATCAGTTTTCAGGAATACGTTGATGAATTGCCGCACCTCGCCGGAATCGAGAAAGGTCCCGGCAGCCAGGACGCCCCGGAACGCCAGGACGCTCAAGAAAACGTTGACCAGCGGCCAGGAGGTCAGTTCCATGACGCAGCGGAGGGAGGACAGGAGAAAGCAGAGGGCGCCCAGGTACATTCCGAATGGGAGAAGGCCCTCGCCCAGCCGATCCCGAAGCTGCCCCGCAGTCAAAGAAAAATCAATGAATAAACTTGTCATGAAATAGGGGTCCCCTATCCTGAAAGGGATGAGGGGCAGGGTACCGGACCGGACCGGACCGGCGGGTACTTTCTGATATAAAAGAGGCCGGTTGGGAACGGCTATCACCCGGGAACCTGAGGGATTTACGGGATCGTCCAGCAGGACAACCACCGTGTCTCCCTGGGTCAGAATGAGTCCCGCTTTCCCCAGGGCAGGCGGCACGGCCTGGCCCGGCAATGCGAGGGAGGAATCCGCATGGAACAGTCCCAGGAATATCCCGGTCGTAAAGATCACAGACAAGAGGAAGACGCACAGAATACTCAGAGGGCCGAAGAAGGACCGCCTAACGGAATAAGCAAGGGTCAGCAAAATCGAAGCGTACAGGGCTACCGGAAGCGCCCATTGGCCTGCCGAAATCAATGAAGCGAAAATCTCTATAGTCTCGGCGGGAATATGGCGAACGGCGTCTATCCACCCATGAAGATACCGGATTGCGGAAGCAGCCGCTAAGATCACCACAAACCAAACGCTAAAAAAGAGCGCCAACCGTGTAAGACTTTTCACCAGTTAAGATTAACACGGGGAAACCCCTGTTGCAAGGGTGAAATTTTTTCCACACTTTATCCACAGCGAGACATTGCCTGTGTTTAGTACCGTGTATATTCCGTTCCGGCGCTAAAATTCCAATTTGCCTTTTAGAAGCGGCAAATGTCCCGGCAAAGAAGTGTAAATCATTGCAGTATAAGGAAATACAGGAGCTAAAAAATCACCCTAAAACATAGAAACTACTTTGTATACAAACATATACACGGCAGCGTATGTTCCGGAAATAGCCATACAAGTTATCCACAAGTAATTAACATAAAATCCTTAAAATTTCGCTTTCAAATGCCTGCTACGTTTCGCGCATGAATGAGCATGTTTAACAGAACAACCGGGTCTCTGAGCAGAACAACCGGTGGTGAGGAACTCCGGCGCGGGTTGCGGGGCTTTGCCCGGTTACACAAAAACCCGCAAACTCCTAAGAGTTTACGGGTTTTATACGCATTTCGAGGCTCCTGCAGGGGAGGCGCGGAGGGGGGTTAGCTGTTATCCGGCAGGGCTTTCATCTTCTCTTTCAGTTCCAGAAGCATACGGTCTGCGGCGGTATCTGATTTTTCCAGTTCCGCAAAGCGCTTTTCCAGACTAGCGTCGGCGGAGACATCCTCCAGCTCTTTGGCAGCTTCGGCCTCCGCCTCCATCTGATCAACCTTTTGGGCCATCCGGTCAAAGGCTTCAAAGGCCGTCCGGTTGCCGGATACGCTGGAAATAGTCGATTGTATCTTCTGCTGGGCTTCCGCCCGTTTTGCCCGTGCAATAAGAAGGTTCTTCTTCCGCTGGGCCTCTTCTATTTTATTCTGAAGCTCCCTCAGGGCTTCCTTGAGTTTCTCCACCGAAGACTTCTGGGCTTCCCATTGTTTGCGGTATTCCGCCGCGTTGTTGCTGTATTCCTGTTTGCGCAACAAGGCTTCCCGTGCCAGGTCGTCTTTACCGGCCTGTACCGCCAGCATGGCCTTCCGCTCCCATTCCTGGGCTTGGGCCTCCTGGTTTTGCAACTCCCGCTCCAGCTTCTTCTCGTCCGCAATGGCCAAAGCGACCGCTTTTTTGGATTCAATCAACTGTTCATTCATATCAATAAGCAGTTGATTGAGCATCTTTTCAGGTTTTTCCGCTTTATTAATCAAATCATTTACATTTGAAGAAATGAGAGTTTTTAATCGTGAAAAAATACCCATGTTCCTGACCTCCTGCGTATGTTCGGTATAACCGGCGGCTATTCATCCGCCGCATTGTGCGCCGCTTGATGCGCCGCTTCTTGGCGATATTTTGAAAGAATAGGATAATGTTGAATCAGGGCCAAACTAAAGGCATCCAAGGTGGACCTGAATTCCCCGTAATCCATCGTTTCATAATCAAGGGTGTTTATCAAAACTATTTTATCATCTTCCAGGGCATACGCGCCATGAAGTACATCATTGGCATTCAATTCCAACAGCCTGGTAAATAACTCCAGGCGATTCGCCTGGGGAGCATCCATCACCACAACCCGGAAAACAACCAGGGGATCCGCATGCATAACGGCAATACCCGCCAAATTATGCTCCGTGTCATCAATCAGCCATAGATCCGGACTGATTTCCCGGTAGGTAAGTATCAAATCAATAAGATATTGTTCTATTTTGTTTTTGTCCATAAAAATCCTCCGGAATGTGCGGGCTAAGGGCGGTTACCGTGGCGCTAACCTAAAAACACCTGCCCGGTATTATCTATCGCCAGGATGGCTTTACACAGCGAACAGCGAAACCGGCCCGGTTTTATCGCTTTAAGCTTTTTGTAACAGATAGGGCAGTCAAACACTTTAGGGAACGGGTTGGCTGCGGGCAAATCGGACCCACTGCGGCGGAAGAAATACAAAGCTTCTTCCATGGTACCTCTGATATTGAAGAACTGGGAAAAGCCTAAAAGCTGAAACACTTCAAACACCTTAGGCTGAATCTCCAGCAATACCAGGTCCCCGCTCTGGGGTTTAACCGCTTTCAGAAACGCCGTAAACGAACCAATACCCGTGGAGGACACATAGTTAAGCCCGCCGCACTGAAATATCAACCGGATATAGCCAAACTCAATGGCTTTGGCAATTCGTTTCTGAAAACAGTTTGAATTATACGTATCAATATACCCTACCAGATGAAGAATCAGGCATCCCTCAAGTTCTCCTACCGGTTGAAGCTTTATTTTAAGGCTCTCATCCTTTTCATCATCAAAACCTGGAACTATATCATTGTTTGTCATGACTTTTCCTTTAACAAAATCCGTCGTCCCGTGGAGGGTAAAGCCTTTTGCGGCTTTGCCGCAAAAGGCACGAAATCACGCAACGTTTCATACAACTCACACAAAGTCTCACGCAGCTTTAACTCCGGCTCCTCAGCCGCCGGATGACTGTCCCCTATTATTATAGGTTCCCACCGTTTTGTCAAACCAGGATAAACAGGGCGGCGCATGACTATTCCCGAAAGCGCCTCCGGCGTTACCAACCTCAAGGTTACAAGTCGCAAACCCAGGTTTACAACTCGTAAACCTGGGTTTGCTTCACGTAAACTCAGGTTTGCGTCTCGTAAACCTGGTTTTGAGCGGCGCAGACCCGCTTCTGCGCCGCTCAAACCCGCGTCTGCGCGGCGCAAACCCGCTTCTGCGCGGCGCAAAAACACTTTTGCGCGGCGCAAACCCGCTTCTGCGCGGCGCAGACCCGCTTCTGCGCCGCTCAAACCCGCTTCTGCGCGGCACAGACCCGCTTCTGCGCGGCGCAGACCCGCTTCTGCGCGGCGCAAAAACACTTTTGCGCGGCGCAAAAACACTTTTGCGCGGCGCAAAAACCCATTTGCGCCGCGCACACCGCGCCCTCAACGTCTCACGTCTTGTCCCTCAAGGTCTCAGGCCCTGCCTCCGCCCTTGCGGGGGGAGCCGCCGGGGTTCCGGCCCTGATATGGACTTGATACGACGGCGCCGTAAGGTCTATGCCCGCAGCCTTGAACCCGTCTTGCAGGTTCTGGAAGAGCCCCGAATAGATGGCGGGAATCAGGTTCACCTCCTTAATGTAGGCGTTGATCTGATACCGCGCGTAATAATCATCCAGGGCGGTCTGAAGGACAAAGGGCCTGGGGGTTTCCAGCACATGGGTCGTCTTTAACGCGGCGGTGATGAGTATCCCGTGAACCGTGGTCCAGGGAACCGCATAGCCCATGGTAACGTCCGCATAAAGGATCAGCCCGTCCTTGTTTTCATCTAACGAGGTGTGATAGTTGGTGATGCTGGAACTCAGAATCATCACATTGGGAAAGGTTACGTACTCGTTCTTGTGGGTCTTGAGCCGAACCACCATCAGCGTCTTTTCCACCACGAAGCCCGTGGTCTCTTTAATCTGAATCCTGTCGCCGATCTTGAAGGGCCGCATGTACGTTATCACCAGCCCGGCTATCAGGTTCCCTATGGCCGTACTTGATCCCAGGGAAAAGATGAGTCCCACAAAAACGGTAACCCCCTGAAAGATCGGCGAGTCTGACCCCGGAAGGTAGGGAAACACCACCACCATCGTAAAGGCGTACAGCAAAATCCGCAGAATATTGAAGGTCGGCTGCGCCCAGTCCGCGTAAAACCCCGGTAAAACCAGTTTTCCCCGCTCAAGCTGGTTGGTGAAAAATTTCAACGCCCTGATGATATACCGGGTTATCAGCAGAATGATGATGATGGTGATAAGGCTTGGGATGTATTTGACGGTGCTGATGAGGATGTTTTTTAAGGGGTTGAGGATATAGCCAAAGAGGGTGGAGGCCAAATTCTCCGTCAAGGGGAAAAGACTGAACACCATGGGAATGGTGAGAAAAAGCTGAAAGGCGGTAACGATATATTTAAATATCTTCAGGCCGAACAACAGTACGTTGACCATCTGCCTGGTCGTTAAAATCCGCAAATTTTTAACGGTCAGCGGCTTAAGATTGCGCCCTCCCCAGGCGGCTAGTTTTATCTTGAACCGGTCAAAGAACCGCCAGATGAGCCAGATCAACAGGACCTGGGCGGCGATTATGCCCAGGGCTATGCCAAACCGCCAGATATAGCTCAGAACCGCCTCGGAGTTTACGGATATGTTCTTTTCCAGGTTCTGAACGGAATCTTCAATAAGCGGGAGAATCGGTTGGCTGGGGACATCCGGGACTCCGCCTTTCGCCGCGCCGGTCTGAGGGGCGGCGGGCGGTTCCGCGGGAACCGGCGCGGCTATTTCCGATGGGGCGCCGCCGCCTGAAACATCGCCGGCACCGCCCCCGGCATCGTCCGCCAAAAGGAAACCCGGAAAGAACATTGCCCCGGAAACAACCATCACAAACAACAGAACCCTTAAGAATTTCTGGAAATACATTATAGAACCCACCTTTATGGAAAAAGATCAAAAACAACTGGCAATGGCTGCTTCCAGGGCATCAAGATTGGGCTTGATGACCGCCAGAGGATCTACGCGTTCCCGGAGCATGGACAGCCGCCGGGGAAGATCAGGGGTCTGCCCGGTAGCCTGTAGCACCGCAGCCGCTTCCTTTGCGGGATGGCCCGTGGCGATGATGACCACATGGCTGCCGGGATCAAAGGCGGAGGAAACCCGTTCCGCCGCCGCATAGGCCACCGCGGCATGGGGATCGAGGATGATCCCGTACCGCTTCCAAAAGCGCTCCATAGCCCGCAGGGTTTCATCGTTGTCTACGGCGGCGGGAAAGACCATGTTCCGCATAACCGAAGGCGCTTCATCGTAAAACGAAACCAGCCGCTCATAATTTGAAGGACACCCCACATCCAGCGCGGGGGAATTGGTGATTTTCACCGGCTGGGGGGTAAACTGCCGCCCCGTGATAAAGCCGCCAAAGGCATTGTTGGCGTTCATTGCGGCGATAACCCCGTTCACCGGCATCCCGAATTTCCAGGCGTAAAGTCCGGCAATCAGGTTGCCGAAGTTCCCCGAAGGGACGCTGAACAACAAGTCCCCGTTCAAATACTTCTTTATCTTAACAAAGGCGTACAGGAAATAAAACGACTGGGGCAAAAGGCGCCCCACGTTGATGGCGTTGGCGCTCGTAATGCCATACCGCTTCGCATAGGGCCGGTCCTGGATGATCTCGTTGACCAGCCGCTGACATTCGTCAAAAGCCCCTTCAATCTGAATGGGGATGATGTTTCCGCCGTTGGGAACATACGCCGCCGGATCGAGCCCCTGGATGGCGCCGGAAGGATAGAGTATCACCGAAGTGATGTTCTGGCGGCTGCGGAAGGCATGGGCGATGCTTACCCCCGTATCCCCCCTGCTGGCGGAAACGATCATGGCCGGGCCTGAGTTCTTGAGAAGCTCTTCCATAACCGCCGCCAGGAATGCAATGCCGAAATCCTTAAATATCCCCGTGGGACCGTTGTAAAGGGTTAATAAGGAAAACCTTTCGTCGAGGCGCTGCAATTCAGGCTCAAAATCAAAGGCGCTTTCCGCAACTCTGGATGCGGAAAACGGGTTCAGCTCGCCCTGGAGCAGGCCGGGAGCAACGGTGGCTACCAGTTCCGGATAGCTTGTCCCGGCATCCATATAGAGAAAGTATTGCCGCATGTCCATGACCGAAGCAGGCACATACAGCCCGCCATCCGGAGGCAGGCAGTGCAAAACCGCTTCTTTATACGACACCGACTCGTTGTTATGGGATTTAGTGGATCTGAATTGCATGGGTTCCTCATGGTTACTTTATACCGAAAGTGAGGGACCGGCAAGACGGGGAGGGAGCAGCCGCCACAGGTTCCCTTACCGCCGCCGGCGGCTACAGCGGGGCGGCGCGATCGGCGGCTACGGCGGCAATGGCGCCGCTGGCGGCGGCTACGGCGCCTCGCCAGACTTCATCATGATGTCCAGCGCGGTTTCTGGCGGCGGTACTACCGGCAACTGACGGCGGCGGGGCCTGCGGTGTGTAAATCCGGGTTTACGGCGTGTAAACCCGGATTTTTGCGCCGCAAAAATGTTTTTGCACTGCGGAAAAATGTTTTTGCGCTGCGGAAAAGTGTTTTTGCGCTGCACAAAAGTGTTTTTGTGCTGCGGAAAAGTGTTTTTGCGCTGCGCAAAAGTGTTTTTGCACTGCGCAAAAGTGTTTTTGCGCAGCACAAACCCGGTTTTCTGATCAATAAACCGGGGTCCGGCAACACCAGAGCCCCGGCGGGGGTATTCTTTTTTAATGCGCCCGCCCTGTTGCCTCATCGAGAAAGTAACCCACGTGGCATAAATTGTTGAGCTTGAAATTGCCGCGGCGCTAAAAGCGGGTTTTGCGGCGTTCGGCGATACCGGTGATGTTGCGGAACTCCAGTTCTTTCCCATCGTCCAGGATCACTTTTCCCGAAAACGCGCCGCATATCTGCCGGCGGTTCAGACTGTGGAAGGCAAAACGATGGCGTTCAACCCGCTCCTGATGGGGGTTAAAGGTCATCTCTAGGCGGTTGTCGTTTCCGGTAAAACGCCAGGGATCAAGCCAATTTGCGGGGGATATATGAAAGGTAACCTGATCCAGTTTATGTAATCTGCCGTCTACAAAAAAGGCGTTTTCCGTACCGGCGCTTCCATCGGCGGAACCATAGCCCACGCTGAAACCTACCTGCCGGATACCGGACATGCCGCAGGCCGAAGCCCAGTAGCGGACATCCGACCGGGGACGGCTTCCCCGGTTCCAGTCCAGGATTCCCCAGGCATTGCCCTTGGTAAAAATGAGCTCCGCCGTACCGAACTGCATCACCCCTTCGGCAATGTACCAGGGGGACCGGCGGGACAGGACAAAAGCGTTATTTTCCGCCCGCCAGGACATATTAGTAACCAGGGATTCCGCGCGAGCAGGGGGACTGAGGACCAGCGCTCCCCTCAAGTAGCAGTGATGCCCGAATTTGGGGACATCCACCTTGATAAGCCTGACTCCGGCCGCCATAGGGATGAATTCGATGTTGGCCCGTTTCTTGCGCTGAAACTTGACGGGTCCGCCTTCGTCGGAATCGGGAAGCCCCGGGGATCCCAGGGGAATCAGGGTCTGAAAAATCTGGGTGGACCGCTTTTTATCCTTGAGGGAGACTATAGATATTCCCGCGTACCCCAGGTACCCGCCGTCCAGGATTTCCAGAAGGATGAGATGGGTAGGCGAAAAAACAATGTACCGATCCGAAGCAAGGATACGCTGGGTAAGCCCCTGGGAAAGAACGGCGTTGTAGACAAAAAGCGAACTTCTCGCCCAGCCGGAATTAACCGGACGCCCGGTTTCATCCAGCACGGGAAGCGGGGCGCTCATTTCTATCTGCGGCACGAACGCCTCCTTTTACGGGAAAGCCGGATTAAAGAAAAGGGAAGCTACAATGGCCGATATTCCTATCCCTATGGGTATAAACCCATAGGCAATCTGACCCCGGACGCCCGCCGGGTCATTCGGGCTCAAAACAAGATACCCCGCAGCCTGGGCTGCTATACCCGCAACCGTCATCGTCAGCCCGCTGATGAGAAGCGCGTTTTTGATCCGGGTCAACCGCCTTTGAGAACCGGTAAAATCGTACGGCGGCTCCGGAACGGGAACCGCCTGCGGCTGAAGCGTCTCCGCCGGCAGAACGGCGGTCCCAATGGCGGTCCCAAAGTCCAGGGCCGTATCCGGCAAGGGCAGAGGAGGCGTCCCCTGGAAATTGTTCCGGTTCCAATACTCGACTATCCCCCTGTCCAGCAACTTTCGCTCTACCAGGGAACGGGATGCGAGTACCTCCAGAGAAACGCTTTCCCCCTCATTTACCGGGATGACCGGCCAATCATTCCGCCTGCCGGAACCCCCCGCCTCGGCGTTACCGGCAACCGTTACTTCCGAAAAACCTCTAAAGTCATACAGGTAAAGCTTCGGCTTGAGAAACCCCCCTCCCCCATTCAGGGAATCAGCGGCGGAGATCACATAATCAAAACAAAAATCCCCGTTTTGGATGCCGACCATCCCGTCTCCCGCCTGGACGTACAGGACGTACAAATCAGGATTCAAGGCGAGAGACCCGGTAACAACCCGTATGCGGCCATATGAAAGCGAGATCACCGGCAGGCGATCTTCCCGCCAGGTTATTTGTATCGAGGTGTTTTCCGCAACCTTGATCCCCGTTCCATCGGGGAGGAGCTGGAACTCAAGGAAACTTTCCGGTCCCGTACGTATTATATCGCCATTCCTCAGGGAGATTTCTGAAGAATTCAGAACCCCGGGTCCATAGATTTCCTCCTGGCCCCCCAGGAACAGGGTGAATTCAGTACCATGAGCGTAAAAAACCCGGCCTTCCTGGGCGGCGGCCCCAGTAACCAAAACGCAGGCTATAACGAAAAACCATCCGGTCCCAAGTCCCTTCCCGTGGATTTCCCCGAATTTAATCCTGGCTCTCTTTAATTGCATAAAATAGGCGCACATACTAGGATTCTATAGCAACATTGAACTGACGGATAGAGCCAAAACCAGGGCGGACGGGTAACCGATTCCCGAAAAGCGCCTTGTTTTTTTTGAAGTCCGGGATGTTGAGAGCCGGGCCTGCGGCTTGGAAAGCGCGGTGTGCGGCTTGGAATGGGAAGCGCGGTGTACGGGTTGTAGAGCGCGGTGCACGGGTTGTAAAGATGGGTATACGAGTCGTACACCTGGGTTTGCCCACCGCCGGCGGCTCCTCCCGTAACGGCGAGGGTACCGTATATGCTCAAGCCCGCAGGCAGCGTAAAGGCTAAAAGGGGGACAGGAAAGAAGATGACACCGGTAAAAAATTCCGGGACAAAACAGTATGACGGGATGAAGGTCCTGGTCATGGGTTTGGGGCTTCACGGCGGGGGCCTCGAATCCGCCCGATATCTGGCCCGCTGCGGGGCCCGCGTTACCGTTACCGATCTGCGGGACGAAACGGTACTGGCCCCCTCCCTGGAAACCTTGCGGGAGTCCGGGGACCGGGGAATACGGTATGTCCTGGGCCGCCACGACGCGGAGGACTTTAAGCAGGCGGACATGGTGATCAAGAATCCCGGAGTACCGCCTGATTCTCCGTACCTGGCGTTAAGCCGCCGGGTGGAAACGGATATTTCTCTTTTTTTGGCGGAAAATCCCGCCCGGCTTACCGCCGTAACCGGTTCCAAGGGGAAATCAAGCGTTGTTTCCGCCCTGCGGTGGGTCCTGGACGGGGCGCGGAAGGCGGGCATCCTCCCCGGCGCGGCCCGCCTGGGGGGGAACATCACGGTCTCTCCCCTCACCTTCCTGGACAGCCTTTCCGCCGCCGACGACGTGGTCCTGGAACTTTCCTCCTGGCAGCTTGGGGACCTCCGGGGCCGCCTCCGTCCGGACGGAACGGGCGGGGCCTTGCTCAAACCCAGGGCGGCGGTCCTTACGGCCATTATGGAGGACCACCTGGATACCTACCCCTCCATGACGGCCTATGTGGATGACAAGCGGGTCATCTACCGGGGTCAGGACAGCCGGGACCTTACTGTGGCCCAGGACGATCCCTGGGGCCGGAGTTTCCTTGCCGAGACGCGGGGGCGGCCCCTGGCTTACGCCGCGGGTCCCGTTGCGCACGGGGCCGCAGTCCGGGGCTGGCCGGAACCAGGGGACGGTCCCGGTCTTGTCCGGCTTCCCGGCGGGGAGATCCTTGAAGCGGTTCCGGCCAAACTCCGTGTTCCCGGCTCTCATGCAAAGATGAACCTTCTTGCCGCTGCCCTGGCCCTTCTGGACCTGGGCCTGCCCCCGGCCTTTGTCCGGGAAAGCCTGGGGACTTTCCCCGGCATCGAGCACCGACTTGAGTTTTTCCATGAGGCCGGCGGCGTACGTTTTTACAACGACACCGCCGCCACGGTCCCCCATGCCGTTGCCGCCGCCGTCGGCGCGTTTGACGCCCCGGTAGTTCTGGTATCAGGCGGCGCGGACAAGAAGTTGATCTATAACCCCGTGGTTGAAGCCGCTAAACAGGCCAAGGCGCTGACGCTCCTGGCCGGAACCGGGAGCGCCAAACTCGCTCCCCTCCTTACCCATGCGGGCATTCGGTACAGCGGCCCCTTCGACACGGTGGACGCCGCCGTCCGCGCCGCCCTGGATGCCGCCGCCCCCGGAGATGTCGTGGTCCTCTCCCCCGGCTGCGCCTCTTTCGGCATGTTTGCCAACGAATTCGACCGGGGCCGGCGGTGGATGGAAGCGGTGCGCAGGCTTGCGTCGTCATAACGAGAGGAGGCTGAAAAGATGGATGTGGAATTGCTGCGCCTGCGCGCCGGGGTTTTCCGCGTGATACGGGATTTCTTCGACCAGCGGGATTACCTGGAGGTAGATACGCCGCTTCTCGCCCCGGACCTGATACCCGAATCATGCCTGGAAGTCTTTGAGACCCGCCGCGTCGCGCCGACCGGTCCGGGAGGGAACCCCCGTTCCCGGCCCTACTGGCTGGTTCCCTCCCCGGAAATCTGGATGAAAAAGCTCATCGCAAAGGACCGGCAAAGCCTGTACCAGATCTGCAAGTGCTTTAGAAACGGCGAAACTTCCGGATTTCTCCATAGCCCGGAATTCACCATGCTGGAATACTACACCATGAATGCCGGGTATCTGGATTCCCTTACCATAACGGAAGAACTATTCGCCGCATTGACGATTCGAAACCCGGCGGAAGCACTGCGTCCCCCTTTCATGAGGATCGCCATGGCGGAAGCCTTCGAGCGCTGGGCGGGTTTCGACCTGTACGGCGCGGCGGAAAGCGGCGGCCTTGAGGCGGAGGCCCGGCGGCTCGGCCTGAACCCGCCTGCGGGATTGGGGACAAGCGCACTCTACGACCTCATCTTCATCCATGCGGTGGAACCGAATCTGCCGCGGGACAGGCCGGTGGCTCTGATGGACTACCCGGCCTTTGTCCCCTGCCTGGCGCAAAAGGGGCGTAACGGAAAGACGGTGGAACGGTGGGAACTCTATGTCCGCGGGGTTGAGCTTGCCAACTGTTATTCTGAAGAAAGGGATGCGAAAAATGTACGCGCCTATTTTGAAGCCGAGGGAAAAATCAAAAACGCAACGGCCCTTGTTCCCCACCGGATTGACGGGGGGTACTGGAAGACCTTTCTGCCCGATCCTCAGGGCCGCCCCTTCCCTTCCTGTTCCGGGGTTGCCCTGGGGCTGGACCGTCTTATCATGGTCCTCACCGGCAGATCGGCCATAGACGGAACCCTGCCCTTCCCTATGGAAGGATTCTAATCTAACGAGAGGGGGGAAGCTGCGGACTTGGCTCCGCAAGTCCGCAACTTCCCCCCTCTTTTTTATCAATCTAGCAATACAACCGCCGTCAACCGCCGTACACCGCGATCATGACCCCCGCCGCGATTGCGGTACCGATAACGCCGGCCACATTGGGGCCCATGGCATGCATCAGCAGGAAGTTCCCCGGATCGGTCTCCAGGCCCACCTTGTTGGAAACCCGTGCGGCCATGGGAACCGCCGAAACCCCGGCGGAACCGATGAGGGGATTGATCTTCTCCTTGAGGAAGAGGTTCATGAATTTGGCTACCAGGATGCCCGCAGTAGTGGCAATGGCAAAGGCTACAAGCCCCATAACCACGATGATGAGGGACGAGGGGTTCAAAAACCGGTCCGGGGTCATCTGGCTGCCTACGCCCAGGGAAAGGAAGATGGACACGATGTTGATAAGCTCGTTCTGCAAGGTCTTGGAGAGCCGGTCCACCACGCCGCATTCACGGATAAAGTTCCCGAACATAAGGCACCCGATAAGGGGCGCGGCTGACGGGATGAGGAGCAAGGCCAGCACAAAAACCACCAAGGGGAAAAAAATCTTTTCCACCTTGGACACGGGCCGGAGCTGCTTCATCCTGATAAGCCTTTCGTGCTTAGAAGTCAGGGCTTTCATGATAGGCGGCTGGATAATAGGCACCAGGGCCATATAGGAATAGGCCGCCACCGCCACGGTCGCCAGAAGATGGGGGGCCAGCTTCGCCGCGATGTAGATCGTGGTTGGGCCGTCCGCGCCGCCGATGATGGCCATCGCGCAGGCTTCCTTGAGGTTAAAGGCAACCCCGGGCAGAAAGTTGGCGATGCTGATGAAGAACAAGGTGGCGAAAACGCCGAACTGGGCCGCCGCCCCCAGAAGGGCGGTCTTGGGATTGGCGATAAGAGGGCCGAAGTCGGTCATGGCGCCGATGCCCATGAAGATGATCATAGGGAAGAACTCGTTGCCTACCCCGCCTTCGTAGATGATATGCAGCATCCCATGAGGAGCGTCTCCCATGCCGGCAAAAGGAATGTTTACAAAAACGGTCCCAAACCCTATGGGAATAAGGAGCAGGGGTTCAAAATTCCTTACCGCCCCCAGATAGATGATGAGGAAGCCCACCGCCACCATCAGGAGTTCCTGCCAGCCCAAGACCGTGATGGGAAGCCCCGCCGGGGTTTCTCCCAAAATCTTATCGGTGATAAAGGCGTAAATCCCGGTGGTTTCGGCAATGTTCCGCAAGAAACTGCCCGCCGAAACACGGGGAAGATCCCGGCTGTTGGGGATAATTCCCCCCAGATTCCTAAAGGACGGAAGCTCTTCCGCAGAGACCGGGGACTGGGCCTGAACACGGGGAGCAAAGGCTGCGGTAACAAAAGAAAACGCGAAGGCGCCAATAAGAATGGCCAGACATATTTTCGTTACCAGCGCCGGGTTCTTTTTCATATTCGTATTAAGCATGGCAAATTCCTTTAGTTTATTTCGGCAATCGGCTGTTGGGAAGCAACCTGGGACCCGGCGGGAACCAGGAAGCGGACTTTACCGCCGGCGGTAGCCTTGATGTCCAGTTCCATCTTCATCGACTCAATGATGAGGATGGTATCCCCGGATTTTACCTGCGCCCCTTCAGCCACGGCATACCGGATGACGGTTCCCGCCACGGGAGCGGGGATCACCGCACCGCCTGCAGACGCGGCGGCGGGAGCAACGGCTTCCGGAGCGGCGGCAGGGGCCGGCGCGCCGGAAGCCTGAACCGGGATCCCCAAGCCAGGGTCGGTAAGTTCCGCCACCGGCTGCTGGGCCGCAACCTGGGACCCGGCGGCCGCCAGGAAATGAACCTGCCCGTCATGAGTGGCCTTGATGTCTAATTCCATCTTCATCGACTCAATGATGAGGATGGTATCCCCGGATTTTACCCGCGCCCCTTCGGCCACCGCGTACCGGATGATGGTTCCCGCTACCGGAGCGGGAACAGCCATGCCGCCGACAGCCGCCGCGGGAGCGGGAGCCCCGCCGCCTGCCGCAGGGGCAATGGCGACGGTCCCCGCAGGGGCGACTACCACGTTATAATTAACGCCGTCTACGTTAACCGAGTATTTGGCGGCCTGCCCCGCTGCCGCCGCCGCGCCATGAGGTTTAGCCTGAGCTTTAGACGCTTCCTCTTCCGGCTTAAACACCACCGGGCCTTGAGACCGCTTCTTAAAGAAGTCCGGGGCAACCTTGGGGAACATGGCGTAGGTCAGCACGTCCTCCACGGTAACGGCGGAATTCCCCAGGAGCTTCTTGACCTCTTCCTCCAGCTTATTGTATTCGGCGGGGATATCGTCCGCCGGACGGTGGGTGATCTCTTTGCCCATCTTGAGGGCTTCCAGGGCTTTTTTGACCGCTTCCGGATTCTTGGGAGCCGGACATGCGCCGTACTTGCCTGCCAAAAGGTCCTGGAATTCCCCGGACAGCCGGTTGTACCGGCCAAAGAGGACGTTGAACACCGCCTGGGTACCCACAATCTGACTTGTGGGGGTAACCAGCGGCGGATACCCTGCGTCCTTCTGGACAACGGCGATTTCCTTGAGCACGGCGTCGATCTTATCGGACGCGCCCTGCTCCTTGAGCTGGCTTTCCAGGTTGGAGAGCATCCCGCCGGGAACCTGGGACACCAGGATGCGGGTATCGGCGCCCAGGAAGCTGGACTCGAACTTCTTGTAGTTTTTCCGCACTTCCCGGAAATAGGCGGCGATTTCCAGGAGCAGTTTGGTATCAAGCCCGGTGTCGTATTTAGTACCCTTAAAAATCTCCACCATAGTTTCCGTGGGGCTGTGGCTGGTACCCATAGCAAGGGACGAGATCACCGTATCCAGGATCTCCGCCCCCGCTTCGGCAGCTTTGGTCAAGGTGGCCACCGACATACCGGTTGTGGCATGGGAGTGTATCTCTATGGGGAGGTCCACTACTTTTTTGATGGCTTTTACCAAGTCATAGGCTTCATAGGGCTTCAATAGCCCGGACATGTCCTTTATGGCGATGGAATCGGCGCCTATACCGGCGTACTGCCTGGCTAGTTCCACGTACTTTTCGATTGTATGGAAGGGGGTTACCGCGTAGGAAATGGCCGCCTGGATGTGCTTGCCCGTTTTCCTGGCGGCGTTGGTAGCGGCCTGAAAATTCCGGGGGTCGTTTACCGCGTCGAAGATCCGGAATACGTCAACTCCGTCCCTGGCGGCAGTTTCCACGAATTTGGCTACCACATCGTCGGCGTAATGCCGGTACCCCAGGAGGTTCTGCCCCCGGAGCAGCATCATGATTTTTGTATTCGGCAGGGCGGCCTTGAGTTTTTTAAGCCGTTCCCAGGGATCTTCGTTCAAGAAACGGATACAAGAATCAAAGGTAGCGCCGCCCCAGGCTTCCAGGGCAAAAAAGCCGACCGTATCCAGCTTTTCGCAGACAGGCAGCATGTCGGCGGTTACCATACGGGTAGCAAACAGCGATTGATGGGCGTCCCGCAGGACCAAATCGGTAAGTTGAACTTTAGCCATCTTCTTTCATCCTCAATTTAAGAATTTGTTTTGCGGTATTCGGTTACCGCCGCGGTAATGGCGGCGGCAACCGCGGTTTTGGCGGCGGCCTTAGCCGGAACCGCCCCCGCCGCCGCGCCCTGGCCCGCGGATTCCCCGGCAGCCTTGTCCCAGCCCAGGGCATGAACAACCTTGCTCGCCAGGCTTATACTAATAATCATAATTACCAAAAATCCGAACACCACACTCATGCCCAGGAGGGTAAGCACTCCGCTTTGCCCCAACATCTCGACTATCGTCATAGGACCTCCCTATTTCCGGTGATATACTAAAAGCCGTTTTGCGCCTTTTAGTGCGGGAACTATACTCCCGATGCCCGGTTTTATTCAAGGCCGGGCGCTGTTACGGCCGGGGCGGGCCTGTGAAGATTTTCCCGAAAAGAGCCGTATGTTGTCATGCTTCTTGCTTTTACCGGGGAGAGTCTAGAACTTCCAGACCTCATTTCTTGATCTTCCAGACTTGGGTCTAGAAGTTCCAGACCTCATTTCT
>JAITLF010000190.1 GCA_031278025.1 Treponema sp. | reverse complement strand
CAGAACAATCTGTGTTCTACTTTATTCCATTTAGAAGTACCCGGCGGGAAGTGCGACACCTCTATTTCTAAGCCTGTGCGGTCTGCGAATTGCTGTAATTGATACTTCCACATTCTTTTCCGGCTTGAACTTTACGGTCCTCCCGTCCGTGCTGACAAGAACTTCCCTGTCAGGCTTTTCACTTAAAAGCCTGACGGCTGATTTCCGGTGATACCCGGTCTGCCGTGTAAATTCGTCAAGCAGCCCCCTTTTTTTTCATGTTTTACCCCATTCGGATGCCCTCCTTCAGGCGCCCTTATTTTAATTTGGGTACCATTTTCAATGAGGCAACGCGAGGACTTGACAAAGCGGGGTCTTTCCGGTACTATCGTTTTAATCGGTTTTGCAAAACAAAACCTTGTTTAGTAAGGGCGGTTAGCTCAGTTGGTTAGAGCATCAGTATGACACGCTGAGGGTCACAAGTTCGACTCTTGTATCGCCCATTTATAGTTTGTTTCCGGGTTCGTTTCTGTAATTCCCTAGTCCATCGTTGCAACAGATTCTTAGCGCACAGTATCGGTTGAATGAAACTGCGAACGTCATCCGGTCTCCCTGATGGTCCCGCCGCCCACCACCACGTCGCCGTCGTAGAACACCACCGCTTGTCCCGGGGTAACGGCCCGCTGGGGTTTGTCAAAGTCTATCCGTATACGGTCGGCCCCTGTCTGTTCTACTACCCCGTCCTGTTCCGCCTGGAGGTACCGGGTCTTCACCCTGACCCGCAACGGCTTCTTCAGTTCTGCCCAGGCGATGAGGTTTATCCGGTCGGCGAGAAGAAATTCGGTGTACAGCGAAGATTCGGGACCCATCGTAACGGTGTTGGCCGCCGCCGATTTATCCGCCACGTAGAGGGGGGTTCCCGCCGCAACACCCAGGCCCCGGCGCTGACCCAGCGTGTAGCGGACAAACCCTTTATGCCGTCCCAGGACAACGCCGTTTCCGTCGATGATGTCCCCTTCCGGGTAGCGCTTTCCCGTGTAGCGCTCAATAAAACCGCCGTAGTCTCCGTCGGGGACAAAACATATATCCTGGCTGTCGTGCTTGGCCGCGTTGATGAACCCGTGCGCCGCCGCCAGGTCCCGGACCTCCTGCTTGGTAAGACCCCCCAGGGGAAACCGGCACAAGGCGAGTTGTTCCTGGGTAGTGGCGTAAAGTACGTAACTTTGGTCCTTTTTTCCGTCTACTCCTTTTTTAAGGAGGAACCGTCCGCTTCCGGCATCGTGCTCTACCCGTGCGTAATGGCCGGTAGCCATGATGTCAAAGCCGATCTGCGTTGACCGCCGGAGGAGAAGGTCGAATTTGATGTACCGGTTACAGTCTATGCAAGGATTCGGGGTCGCCCCCGCTTCGTAGGTTTCGATGAAGCGGCGTATCACCTGATCCCGAAAATCCTCCGCAAAGTTAAGCACATAGTGGGGCATCCCCAGATGGTGGGCGACGAGTTTCGCGTCATTTACATCGGAGAGGGAGCAGCAGCCTTTATGCACCACCGAAAGCCCGGTCCGGCAGGACGGCTCTTCCCCCTGTACGTCATCACGGTCGAAGAGCTTCAGGGTAACGCCGATACAGTCGCAGCCATGTTCCCGCATGAGCCACGCCGCAACGGAACTGTCAACCCCGCCGCTCATGGCTATGACCGCCTTCTGTTTGGAACCGCTCACGGTGCTGATACTTCTTCCGCAAGAAGAGGTTGATGAGGAGGTTGATGAAGGTGTTGATGGAAGGCGTTGACGCCGGCTTCGCAGGAACGCATGGCAAGGATAGTCTTTTCGATAAGGGCATCCAGATTCCAGCCCAGCATTGCCGCGCCCCTTTCGATAACCTCACGGGAACAGCCCGCGGCAAAGTTGAGGGCCTTGTACTTCTTCTTGACGGATTTCACCTCCATATCCTGAACGCTTTTCGACGGACGGATGATGGCTGCGGCCCAGATAAGGCCGGTGAGTTCGTCGGAGGCGTAGAGGACCTTCTCCATCTCATGCTCCGGTTTGATGTCATTGGTAAGCCCGTAACCATGACTACATACGGCATGGATGAGGGCTTCTCCGGCGCCGCCCGCCCGCAGCAGTTCCGGCGCCTTGATGCAATGCTCGTGGGGGAATTCCTCAAAATCAATATCATGGAGAAGCCCCACCGTACCCCAGAATTCCTCTTCCTCGGCGTAACCCAATTCACGGGCGTACCACTTCATCACCCCTTCAACCGTCAGGGCATGCTGCAAATGAAACGGGTCTTTGTTGTATTTGTTCAGGAGTTCCCAGGCCGCAGCCCGGGAAAGTGTCGTGTTATTCATGTCCCCAGTCTATCCGAACCGGGGGCGAAGGACAATTAATAATTTTCGGCTTTAATCTGGAAGTAGGCTTGAGGATGTTTACAGACCGGGCAGAGTTCCGGCGCTTTTTTCCCGATATGGATGTGGCCGCAGTTAGCGCACTGCCAGATGGCGTCGCCCTCACGGGAGAAGACCAGGCCGTTTTCGACATTGGCGAGCAGTTTGCGGTACCGTTCCTCGTGGCGTTTTTCGATCTCCCCCACCATCCTGAACAGGGCGGCTATTTGGGTAAACCCCTCTTCATCCGCGGTTTTCGCGAAGCCCTCATACATATCGGTCCATTCGTCATGTTCCCCCGCGGCAGCGTCTTTCAGGTTAGCTGCCGTATCGGGGACGGCATCGCCGTGAAGCGCCTTGAACCAGAGTTTGGCGTGTTCCTTCTCGTTTTCCGCGGTTTCCAGGAATAAGTCGGCAATCTGTTTGTACCCATCTTTGGCGGCCCGTGAAGCATAATAGGTATATTTGTTGCGGGCCATTGATTCTCCGGCGAAAGCGGCCTGTAGGTTTGCTTCCGTCTTGGAGCCTGTAAGTTCTTTCATGTTTTCCCTCCGTTCTGGGATGTTATGCATTTCCCCAAAGGATACCGCTCTTCCCCGTAAAATAGAAGGGGACCCCCC
>JAITLF010000062.1 GCA_031278025.1 Treponema sp. | reverse complement strand
CACGAGTGGCCGGCGGCGGCCTGTTTCATTTATCTGGAATATCTCCTGAAAATATCGGAAGGCACGGACAGGAACGCGGCCTATACGGAATTGCGCGGGGACTTTCAGGGCGGCAGCCCCTACATGGACGCAAGTACGCCCGGCAGGTTCGCCCGGATTCTGCGGGCGGATATAAGAACCCTGCCGGAAACCGGTATCAGAAGCGGCGGCTTTGTCATTGACACGCTGGAAGCCGCCTTCTGGTGTTTTCTCACTACGGACAGCTGCCGGGACGCCGTGCTGAAAGCCGTCAACCTGGGCGATGGCGGCGGGCCTTGCTGCCTGAAATACGCAGGCGGGTTCGTATTTACCGGGTATCCCTGACAAGGCCAGCGGAGAAAAGCTCCGCCGCTTTTATTACACAATGTGAAAGTCCTTTACAAACAGGCTCCCGGTAAATCCCGCTAAATTCCTTAAAATCCCGCCTATTCTCCGCCATTCTCAAATCTACTCTCTGGCTTACACTCCCTATAGCCGTAAGTTCCACCGGCACTGTTTCGCGATGTCGCTAAGAGCGGTATGTGGGTGCGGGTTATTTGCCGTGCCGGATGTACGCCCTTAGTTATGATGTCTTCAAGCCGCTGTATTCATTTTGAGTTAAATGTACCCGTTGATGACCCGAGCCGCCGCCCTATTTCCGTTTTTTCCAGCGTATGTAAACCTGGCGGCCCGAACCATTTGCCTGGGGGCGTTCCTCCGCCTCGAACTGGGGGATAGCCCGGAACAGGTCGCCCAGCTTGCGGAAGCCGTAATTCCGGGGATCAAACTCGCTGGACAGGTTGTTGATCTTCTGGCCCACCGCCCCCAGATACGCCCAGCCGGATTCGTCGGCCAGGTCGTCCACCGCGTCGCAGAGCATCTTGAGGAGTTTACGGTCCACCTTGAATTCCTTGCGCGCCCTGGCTGCAGGCCGGGCCCCGTCCTCGTCAGCCTCTTCCTGAACAGCCAGGAGGATTTCAGTATAGATGAATTTGTCGCAGGCCGAAACAAAGGCGCGGGGGGTCTTCTTCTCCCCAAAACCATAGACCGTAAGACCGCTTTCCCTAAGACGCGCCGCCAGGCGGGTAAAATCGGAATCGCTGGAAACTATGCAGAAGCCGTCGAGCTTCCCGCTGTAGAGCAGATCCATGGCGTCGATGATCATGGCCGAGTCAGTGGCGTTCTTGCCGGAAGTATACGAAAACTGTTGAATGGGCTGAATGGCGTATTCCAGAAGCCGGTCTTTCCAGGAGCGAAGGTTAGTGCTTGTCCAGTCGCCGTAGATGCGCTTGACGCTGGAAACTCCGTATTTGGCTACTTCTCCCAGAAGCCCCTCGATGATGGCCGGCTGGGTGTTGTCCGCATCGATAAGGACCGCGAGTTTGGTCTGGCTCATCTCCGGGACCGAATTTGAATAGTGATCTGAAAATGGGAACAAAGGCATATTATTCTCCAAAGATTGATGGTTTAATCCGCCGCAAAAGGCTGATTTTTCCCAGCGACAGGCGTATTTCATTCCCTCCGGGCATGATTTTAAGCGCCAGGACGGTTTCGCCTCCCCGCTTTTCCAAGGCTCCGGGAACGCCCATCAGACGGCTTGATTCGCCTTCCGGGGTTACCCAGAGGACTTCCACCGGGCATTTAAGGGCAATGGCCTGTTTTGCCACCAGGGCCTTTCCCGCGTAATCAAGGTTGCGGGCCTCCAGCTTTTCACTTCGCATAGCGCCGCCCACCAGTTGGGACTCGCTTAGGATAAGCCGCCGGTCTATACGGGCGGCAAGCTCCTCCGCATCAAGCTTGGGCAGGGCAAGCTTTCCCAGGGCCTGGCGGAAACGCTCTTGATACGCACGGGCATCCCCCATGGCCGGCGGGGAACCCGTAGCGGCTGCTCCCTCCGGCGCCGCACCCGTTCCCGCCATCGGGCTGGATTGCCGGAAACCAGGGGCTGGAAACAGGGGCGGAGTCTTGAGAGGGGGATAGGGCGAGGAACCCCGGACGGGCGCGGCGCTTACGGCAAGGGCCGTCCCGCCTTCCCGCCGGGGATGAATCCAGGACTCCGCCGGAACGTCTCCCGCCGGAAGGGGAGGCCGGGCTACGATGTCCACCCCCGCCTTCTGCAAGCCTTGCAGGACTTCGCCCACATCCGGAACCGCCTGCCCCAGACAGGACAACAAATACACCCCCGGCGCAAGGGACCTGGCGATCAGGGACGCAATGGGTTCGGTCTGAGCCAGATAACGCCGGCCCTCCGAAAGGACCAGCACGGTTCCCTGGTGCAACGCAACCTCAGCATACCGGATTCCCCAATCATGCAGCGTCCATTTCAGGTTCTGGTCCACAGCCTTTTCGGAAAGCCGCTCCAAATGCGCTGTCATGGCGCCGGCCTCAAGTCCAAAGTCGAACCCCCGGACCACCGACTCCCTGGTCAGTTCAAACCGAACCGTGGCCCCCGCCTCCCGTATCGTACAGAAGGCGGCTAGGATCAGGGCATCGGCAAAGGGGATCTCCGGGTAGAGGATACAGGAAAACGGGGTGTCCATGGCGATTACCGGACCGGAAACAACGCCGGCATCGGGGACCGGGACAAGGCGCCGGCAGTCCGTATCCGGGGGAACGCCGCCTCCCCGGACCGGCGCCATAAGACCGGCGGTTTCCAGGGCTTCAAGGAAACCGCCGGCCCCGGACATCCCTATGCTCAGGGGGATCATGCCTACTTCTCCCCACCGGGGATTCCCGGCCTCGTTCCGTTCGAGGATCTCCACCATGCGCTTAAGGGTGGACAGGGGGTAGGCTTGCCGTTCTTGCAAGGCGCCGACAAAACGGTGAACAAACTGGGCCAGCTTCTGGATTCTGCCCTGGTGGGGGTACCGGATTATGGGATCCGGATCATAACAATAACTGTAGATACCCCCGGCCCAGTATTCCCTTCTTTCCAGGGGAGACAGGTTCCTGAAAAACGTAAGCCGCCGGGCATCCGGCGTCAGGCGGTCCCCCTCGAAGGAAAAGAGGCTGATGGTATGCAGGCCGCCTATAAGGCGCTCAAGATTCAGGGCAGGAAATATCCGCTTCCCCTCATCCATCGCTTTTTTCTTCAGCTTCCTCTCGACCGTCATCTTCCCCTCGGAATTGAGGAATTCCCGTTGGCTAAACAAAAAGGAGAACAGCCCGGCAAGGATGCGATCATCCGGAAGCGGGACCGCCTCCTCCCCCAGGGGGAACACCGGCAGAATGGCGCCCGTGTCCGTTATCAGCGGGGAAAGTACCGGCGCAAGGATGGGGTTCAGGGACAGGCGATACGCCCCGTCCTTCCGGAAACGGTACACGATGAGCCGTTCCTCCAGGTTAAGGAGCATCCCTTGTATGTCCAGGCAGGCGTATTCCCCGGCGAAAAAGCTTTCCAGTTCCTCCGGCGCGGGTTCTCCCAGGGCGGCAATGGATGCGATGATCCGCCTATCCCTTTCGTCAATATACGCGGCGATGATGTCCTGGATTTCCCGGCGGGACAAGAAGGACGCCAGGTCTTTCATCAGGCGCTGCTTGTTGAAGGGGGTCTTGATGCTGCCGAAAACACTCCGCAGCAGGTTGAAATAGGCGGTATCCGGCAAGGTAAGGAGGGCGGCCTCCCATTCGGCTTCCGTCCGAAAAAACAGCGGCCTCATGATGAACCGCCGCCCCCGGTCTCCAGTTCTTCAATGCCCCACGATTGAATGAAATACGAGTATCCCTGCTCGGTCAGGAACTTCTGGCGGTTCGCCGCGAAATCTTCTTCTACCGTGTAGCGGGAAACCACCGTATAAAAGAAGGAATTCCGCAAACCGCCTTTGGGCCGTAAGATTCGGCCCAGCCGCTGGGCTTCCTCCTGGCGGGAGCCGAAAGACCCGGAAACCTGGATGGCCAGGGAAGCGTCCGGCAGATCGATGGCAAAGTTCGCCACCCTGGATACCACGATGACCCGTATCTCCTTTCGCTTAAACGCGCCGTAGATCCGTTCCCGCTCCGCATTGGGCGTCTTCCCGGTAATAAGGGGGGCCGTGAGGGCCTTCGCCAGGGATTCGAGCTGGCTGATATACTGGCCTATCACCAAAATGTAGTCTTCCGGATGGTTTGCCACAATCTGCCTGACCGCGCGCTCCTTAAAGGGATTTTCGCTGGCTATACGGTACTTTTCCCGTGGAACCGCCACCGCGTAGGGTATCTTTAGGTTTTCCGGCATATCCAGGCGTATCTCCGTGCAGACGGCGCAGGCGATCCACCCCTTCCCTTCCAGGTCCTTCCACGGCGCGTCGTAGCGCTTGGGCCCCACCAGGCTGAACACCGCGTCCTCCGCGCCGTCTTCCCGGACCAAGGTGGCGGTAAGGCCCAGGCGTCTAAGCCCCTGTAATTCCGCCGTTACCCGGAACACCGGCGCCGGAAGCAGGTGAACCTCGTCGTAAATGATGAGCCCCCAGGCCCGCTCCCGAAAAAGCCTGAAGTGGGGGAAATCCCCGTCTTTTTGGGGCCGCCAGGTGAGGATTTGGTACGTGGCCACGGTAACCGGAGCCACGGCCTTGGAATCCCCGGTATACTCGGCGAGCTGTTCCGGCGTCAAATCGGTCTTGTCCAGAAGCTCGTTTATCCACTGGTGAACCGCCGCCACGTTGGTGGTCAGTATCAGGGTGTTGGTCTTGAGCAGGGACATGACGACCATTCCCACCATCGTCTTCCCCGACCCGCAGGGAAGCGCCACGACCCCGTAGCCCGATCCCGGCCTGCCATCCCCCAGCACCGACCGGGCGGCCTCGATCTGGTAGTCACGGGGCCTGAAGGGAAGCCCCCCGCCGCTGGTCTCCCTAAGGGCGACATCCAGCCGTTCCCCGGAAACCAGGGGGGCCATATCCTCTACCGGCCACCCCAGCCTGATAAGTTCCCGCTTGACCATGCCCCGGTCCGTCAAGCGCAGCCTGAACCCCGCGTCCGTATTTTCCAGATACTTGGTTAGGCTTTTGGCGGCCCCGATTTCCGCCCGGACCGCGGGATCCTCAATAACCAGGAAAAGCGCTTCCGGAAAAACCGCCGCGTCCCCGTCAACAGCGGCGCCACGCGGGTCTTCGGAAACCATCCGTATCTTCCCGTACCGGGCCATCGTATCGGAGAAACTTTCGACAATTCCCGGCGGGATGGGGTAACGGGTGTACGTTTCCAGCGCGCCGGCAATATCAGACGGCGCCAGCCCCGCGCCGGCGGCGTTCCACAGGGAAAGGGGGGTAATCCTGAAGGTATGGATATGTTCCGGGGACTTTTCCAACTCCGCAAACGGCAGAATAGCAGCCCGCGCGTTCTCCGCCCCCGGCGCATGAACATCAAGAAGTAAGGTTTTGTCGCTTTGCACAATCAACGGATTTGCCGGATCAGCCGCCATAGTGGGGTAATTATAGAATAAATTACCCGTCATTAAAAGTGGAATGCTCCGCCCGCACCTCGCGGGCTTCTCCCTGCTCCCCGCGGGGCTCCGCCCCGCCGCCCCGCCGGGGGGTTTCGAACCCCCCGGACCCCCCATAATAAGGGCGGGGGTATCCCCCCGCCCTTTTTTGTGGGGGGTCTGGGGGGCCCGTGGCCTCCCAGCAGGGGTCCGGGGGCGGCGCCCCCGGCTGGGTGCGGGGCGCTGCCCCGCACCCAGCCCGGGGACTGGGGGTCCGAAGGCCCCCCCGCAAAAATTGATACGGCTATGCGGGGATGCCGGCAGGGCGGCTCTTCTTCCGGTACACGCCGCCGCTTCCGGCTGCCGGGAGCGCCGCCGCC
>JAITLF010000042.1 GCA_031278025.1 Treponema sp. | reverse complement strand
GACAAGCGCCTTCATGTCCCGGCACAGGGGGGCCTGTAACAGTAATTCCGTTCCGTTTACGCTGAACGCGAGGCTTGCCGCGTGAAGGCCAAGCCGGTTGAGCAGGGGCTTTTCCTCCGCGGAATCCCCGCGCCAGCCTTTTTTGAACGACGACAGAAACACCCCCCTTTCAGCGCCGCGCCCGGCGGAGACGCCGTAGAGGGGATCGCATACGACGGGACAGCCAAGGGCCGCGAGGTGGACGCGGATCTGGTGGGTCCGTCCGGTTTCGGGCCGGGCCTCAACCAGGCTGTAGTTTCCCGGTAAAAGCGCGCGGCTTACCACGGAGAGGAGAAGGCGGAAACGGGTAAGGGAGTCCTTACCCCGGTATTTGTCGATGATAGTACGGTGCAGCTTGTCGCCGTCCGGAACAAGGGGCAGATCGCAGACGGTCTCGGACCAGGAGGGGCGGCCGTGAACCACGGCGAGGTACTCTTTTTTCACCAGGCGTTTTTCAAAGGCAAGGGAAAGTTCCCGGTGCGCCGCTTCGTCTTTGGCAAAGAGGACAAGCCCCGACGTATCCTTGTCGATCCGGTGTACCGTGAAAAGTTTCCGGCCGTTTTTTTCAAGCAGCCTGTCCAGGCGTTCCTGTCCCCCGTCCCAGCGGTCACCCCCCACGGAAAGGCCCGGCGCTTTGTTCACCGCGATAAGGCGCGGGTCTTCATAAACTACGGTAAAGAGCGGATGTTTTTTCATGCGAATTGCGTAAGTTACTAATGCTTAAAGTGCCGCGTCCCCGTAAGAACCATGGCAATTCCCAGGCGGTCGGCCGTTTCTATCGAGGCCTTGTCGTTCAGGGAGCCGCCCACCTGGACGATGGTTTTTATGCCCGCGAGAGAGGCCGCCTCCACCACATCGGGGAAGGGGAAGAAGGCGTCCGACGCGAGAACCCGCGCCGGGCTGCCGTCGTCTTTCCCCGCTTCCGCGAGGGCGGCGATGTTCCTGGCGGCGCGGCCCAGGGCAAGTTCGGCGGCCCAGATGCGGTTGGTTTCCCCGCCGCCTATGCCGAGCGCGGCCAGGTTCTTTACCACTACGACGGCGTTGGATTTAACGTAGGCCGCCGCCCTCATGCCGAAAAGCATCTCCGGAATATCGGCGGGATCGGGAACGGCTTTTGTAACCACTTCCCATCTGTCCAGCAGCCTGCGGTTGGCCTCCTGTACCAAAAGGCCGCCGTCTACGGCAATGTATTCCTGTTTTTCGCGGGGCGCCTTTTTCGAGCGGATTATTCGCAGCCCCTTCTTCTTCCTGAGTATTTCAAGCGCCTCCCCGTCAAAATCCGGGGCTATGACGATCTCCAGAAAAAGTTCCCCCAGCTTTGACGCGGTACCGGGATCAACGACAGTATTACCGGCGACTATGCCGCCGAAAATGGAAACCGGATCGCAGGCGTATGCCTTGTCGTACGCCTCGCCCAGGGTAGCGCCCAAACCGATGCCGCAGGGGGTATTGTGTTTTACGGCTACGCAGGCAGCCTTGCCGCCGCTTTCCCCAAGGCCCAGCGCCCGTACTTCGGACTCGCCCTGGGGATCCGTCCCGTCGGCGGGAAGCCCGTAGGCGCAAACCGCTTTCCAGGCCAGATCCAGGTCCCGGATATTGTTGTAGGAAAGCTCTTTGCCGCCGAGCTGTTCCATGGAGGAAAGGACCCCGGGCCTGTCCGTGTTCAGGTAGAGGGCCGCCGTCTGGTGGCTGTTTTCGCCGTAGCGCAGGGACTGCGCCTTTTTTACCGAGACCGGGTAATAGGCGGGAAAATCCTCTTCCAAGAGATAACGCGCGATCGCCGCGTCATAGGCCGAAGTAAGGCCGAAGACCTTCCCCGCCAGTTTCTTCCTGAATTCCACCGGCACTTCCCCGGCCTCAAGGCCCCCGATCACCGCCTGGTAATCCGCCGGATCGCTCAGTACAATTACATCGCGGTAGTTTTTCGACGCGGAACGGAGCATCGCGGGACCGCCAATGTCGATAAACTCTACAGTCTCTTCCAGGCCAAGCCCCTCCTGAACCTTCCCGAAAAAGGGGTAGAGATTGACGCACACCAGATCTACCGTACCCAGCTTGAGCTTCTCCAGGGTTTCAATATGGGCCGGCACGTCACGGCGCGCCAAAAGCCCGGCGTGTATGGCCGGGTGCAGGGTTTTTACCCGGCCGTCAAGACATTCAGGAAAGCCCGTAATCCGGGACACGTCGGTAACCGGAAACCCCTGTTCTTTAAGGTATTTGGAGGTTCCCCCGGTGGAAATCAGTTCCCACCCGGACCTGACCAGAAACGAAGCCAGGCAGGCGATCCCCTCTTTATCGAATACGCTTATAAGCGCCCGTTTTTCCATTGTTTTTCTCCTAATATTTTATGTTGAGTCCGTTCAGGAACCCGCCGTCAACAAGTCAGGAAGGGGGCGGCCGCCCCCTGCGGGCGCACATGGTTGCGCCCTACCCCCACTACGGGGGTTTACCACCCCCGTAACGCCCCCGGATCATTGCCGCGCGCAAACACGGCGAATCCTTTAGGGTTCGCGCACAAACGCCGTATCATCAGCACGGTCGCTTCCACAATGGCGATGTGTTCTTCGCCGTGTATACGCCGCGCCAGGGTTTCCGCCGTGTCCCCGGCCAAAACCGGAACCCGCCGCTGCAGCAGGATAGGGCCGGTATCGGTCCCCGCGTCCACAAGGTGTACCGTACAGCCGGACTCGGCCTCCCCGGCGGCAAGCACGGCCCGGTGTACCCGCTCGCCGTACATTCCCCCGCCGCCGTATTTCGGGAGCAGGGCCGGGTGCAGGTTGATGATGCGCCCCGCGTATTCGTCCACGATTTCCCCCTCCAAAATGGAAAGAAACCCGGCCAGAATGATAAGGCCGATGCCCTCTTCCCGGGCCGCCCGCAGCAGGCGATCCGAAAGATCCCGCCGCTGTTCCGCCTTCGGCGCGTCCGGGGAAGACGCCTCCGTCAACGCGGATATTCCCGCGGCCGCCGCCCGTTCCAGGGCGTACACCCCCGGCCTGTCGGCGATCACCAGCGACAGTTTTCCTGTCCCCTCCGGGGTCCGGAAACGGCCGGCCTTTTCCGCGTCGATAAGGGCCTGGAGATTGGTCCCGTTCCCGGATACCAGAACCAGTATCCGCAACGGGCCGGCCTTCCCGTCTTCACACAAAGCGCAGCGCCTCCGCTCCGGCCGCTTCCACCCGGCCTATTTCCCAAGAGGGAAAACCCAGGCCGTCCAGATACTCAACGGCGGTTTTACTGTCGCCCGGCGGCAGCGCGATTACAAAACCAATTCCCATGTTAAAGGTATTAAACATAAGTTTCCGCAGCGCGGCGTCGCTTTCAAGCAGCGCGGCGCCCTTTTCCCGGGCCGCGGCCCCGGCAAGGCCCGTCCCGGCAATTCCGGAGGCGATACGGGCAAACACGGGGGGGATCCGCCAACTGCCGTTTTTAATAACCGCGCTAAAAAGACGGACGGGCCGCGCCGGTAATATGCGGGGAATATTTTCGTAAAAGCCGCCGCCGGTAATATGCGCCATGCCGTGAATCTCAACACGTTCCAAGAGTCCCAAAACGGCCCTGGCGTAGAGCCGGGTCGGTTCAAGCAGGGCGCGGCCGATCGGCATACCCCCAAAGTCCTCGTCCAAATCGGGAATTACCTTTCGTATTAAACTGAACCCGTTTGAGTGCGCCCCCGACGACGCGACGCCCAACAGCGCGTCCCCTTCGCGGATCCCGCTCCTGTCAATAATTTTCTTCCGGTCAACAATACCCACGGAAAAGCCCGCCATGTCGTACTTTCCCGGCCCGTAGAAACCGGGCATCTCCGCGGTCTCACCCCCCAGGAGGGCGCTCCCCGTTTCCCGGCAGCCGGCGGCTACGCCCTTTACCAGTTCCGCGGCAACGGCGGCGTCCAGCTTGCCGCAGGCGATATAGTCCAGAAAAAAAAGCGGCCTTGCCCCGTGACAGATCACGTCGTTCACGCACATCGCCACAAGGTCTATCCCCACCGTGTCGTACCGCGCGAGGGCAAACGCAAGCTCCAGTTTGGTGCCCACCCCGTCCGTTCCCGAGACCAGCACCGGTTCTTCCATGCCGCCCCCCGCGCCGCCCACAGCCCTTCCCAGGGAGTACATCCCGGCAAAACTCCCGATGTCGCTGAGGACCGCCCCGTTCCCGGTCGATTCGGCCAATTCCCGGTACTTCTCCACCGCCCGGTAGCCTTCCTCAATGTCAACGCCCGCCTGCCTGTAATCCATGGGAATAGTATAGGGGG
>JAITLF010000373.1 GCA_031278025.1 Treponema sp. | reverse complement strand
ATCGTAAAGGCGGACGGTATCTTCGTCGGTAACATCATCCTCCTCGCTAAAACCAAAGTCCGTTCCTATCATTCCATATTCCATCGAATCGATGGTAAAGGAATGCATGTGAACGTTATCCCACCCGAAGGCGATCTGTAGAATCGCGTGAAGATCCCCCAGGGTATAATTGCCCGGCACGCTCAGTTTCCGCCAGATCCGCGGCCTGATATCCGCAACGCTCACCCGTAGCTCATAAGTCTGCCGGGGATATTCGGAGTGTGTTTTTCTGTCCATAATGCCATTGTACCTCGCTTTACGAAGAATCGCCGGGGTTCGTGCATCCGGCCCGCGTTTTATACGCCGATGTCGGTCCGGTAGGCCATGCCCTTAAAGCTGACGGCCGAAAGCCCCTCGTAGGCCCGTTTGCGGGCAAGGGCGGGGTCGGCGCCCCAGGCGGATACGGCGAGGACCCGCCCGCCGGAAGTGACCAGCGGCGTCTTGCCGCCCCCCGCCGAATTGCCCGCGGTTTCCGGGGCGGCCGCCGCTCCGGCCGCGAAGAGTTGGGCGCCTGTCCTGGTGAGCTTCTCCCAATCCACCTTAATAGAATCGCCTTTACGGTACGGGCCGGGGTATCCGGGAAAACCGGGAAGCCCGCCGGCCACCGCTACAGGCGCGCAGACCGCCCCGCTTTTCCAGGCCGGCTGAAAGGCGTCCAGCCGGTTTTCCAGGACCGCCAGGCACAGATCCCCCAGGTTCGAATCCATGAGCGGAAGTACCGCCTGGGTTTCCGGGTCTCCCAACCGGACATTGTATTCAAGCAGAAAACAACGCTCGTTCCTTATCATCAGGCCAAAAAAGATAAAGCCCCGGTAATCCATCCCCTCCTGCTCCATGCCTTTCAGGGTAGGCTTGAGGATCCGCGCGTTGAAATCCTGTTCCAGATCGGGGGAAAAATCCGGTACCGGCGCGATGGCCCCCATGCCCCCGGTGTTTGGTCCCTTTCCGCCGTCAAAACGGCGCTTGTGGTCGCGGGCGGAAAGGAAGGGCAGAATTATCCCCGGTTTACCGGGACTCACGCTTACCGCCGCCAGTACCGAAACTTCCCGGCCGCCGATAAATTCCTCGAGCAGCACGGTTTTTCCCGCTTCCCCCAGGGACCCCTCCTTCATAAAGGAAGAGAGAGCCCCGGACGCCTCTTCCGGTGTGACCGCTACCGTTACGCCCTTGCCCGCCGCGAGGCCGTCCGCTTTTACAACCAGCGGAGGAATAGGGACAGGCACATCCTTCGCCGGGGTGTCCCGTATCTCGGCGGTGGGAGGAGGGGCCTTGAAATGCTGTTTGACGTAATGCAGGGCGCTGTCATACTCGGTAAAGAGGCGGTAGCGCCCGGTTCTGACCCCGTAGTGTTCCATAAAAGACTTGGCATAACTCTTGCTCGTTTCAAGCCGGGCGGCTGCCTTGTCCGGCCCGATAACCGGAAGCCGCTCTTCCCGGAAGCGATCCACGATGCCGGCCGCAAGCGGCGCTTCGGGGCCGATGATCGTAAGGCCGGCTTGTACCTTTCGGGCAAAATCCACCAGAAAGTTCTGGGCTTCCCCGCCGGCAGCGTCCCCGGGCAGGGACACATTCTCGCACTTAGGTTCCCCCGCGGTTCCGCCGTTCCCCGGCGCTACCAGGATCCTGTCTATATTTTTTTCCCGGGCCAGTTTCCACGCAATGGCGTGTTCCCTTCCCCCGGATCCGACAACTAAAACAACCATAACAACCTCATCCTATTTCCCGCGAGCGTCGGTACGCCGCTTCTACGGCGTTCATTATTATACCCCGAAACGCGCCGTTTTCAAGCGCGGCAACCCCGGCAATGGTAGTTCCCGCCGGGGAAGTTACCATGTCTTTAAGTTCGCCGGGGTGTTTTCCGGTTTCCTTTACCATTGCGGCGGAACCGAGTACCGTTTGGGCGGCGTACCGCAGGGCCTTGTCGCGGGGCAGACCGGCGCGGACCCCCCCGTCCGCCAATGCCTCGATAAACAGGTACACGAAGGCCGGGCCGGAACCGGAAAGGCCGGTCACCGCGTCGAGGTACTTTTCCTCAAGCCGGTCCACCATGCCCGCCGCCCCGAGGATCCTTTCCAGCTCACGGGCCTTCTCCCCGCTTACTTCAGGCGGGACCGCCATCACAATAACCCCCTGCGAAATAAGGGCCGGGGTATTGGGCATTATGCGCACTACCGGAATGGATGCCGTATCCCCGCGCAGGACGCCTGTAATTTTGGCAATGGACCAGCCGGCCGCCATGGACACGAGTACCGCGGGCTTCCCGGATTCGGCGCGTTTTCTCACCGCCGGCGCTATTTCCGCCAGCACCGTTTCCAGCACCTGGGGTTTTACCGCGAGGAACACGAAGTCACCCCGCAAGACCGCCTCGGTATTGGAGGCGTATACCCTGCCGCCCAGAGTTTTGGCGGCGGCCTCCGCTTTGGACCGGTCGGCATCGGCAAAGCCGATATTTTCACCGCCGGCAATTTTCGCCGCGCCTTTCATCAGGGCGTATCCCATGTTGCCGCTTCCGATACAGGCGATGGTAGTATTCATACTGTTTCTCCGCTATTCAATCGGGGGGGAAGTTTCCCCCCCGCGGCGCACGGCTTGCAGGCAAGCTCCGTTGCGCCGCTCCCCCCTCTGCGGGGGCCCCGCCCCCGGTATAAAGGCTATGTTATAGCATCCTGTATATGCGGGCCGCGTTTCAAGCCCCCCGGCTGCCGGAAGCCGGGCCCGCCCGCCGGTATTTTTTGGCATTTTTCGTGAAAATTTTACTTGACAGTTCTTTACAAGCGGCTTTATAATCATTTAGTTATACGTACAAGTATGTATTATAATTGTCTATCCTATATGTACCGGTATGTAATCTTTTCGGAGGTTTAACATGGGAAAAATCAAAGAGCTTCTGGTAGAGCTGGAAGACGAACAATTAGCGGCGCTGGTCAAAAAGGAACTGGACCAGGGAACCAGCCCCCAGGCAATTCTGGACGAGTGTCAGGAGGGCCTGGTGGAAATCGGGAACCGCTTTTCCGAGGGGAAGATGTTCGT
>JAITLF010000326.1 GCA_031278025.1 Treponema sp. | reverse complement strand
CTTATTGCCCGTTTTCCGCAGCGGGGGGGCCGGCATTTTCAACCTATCAATCATCATTCGCTCCTCTGGTACTAATATACTCCAGAACTTCCAAAAAACAATCCCTTTGAGGGCCGGGGTCAGGGCGAGCGCATTAAACATTCTTAGGGAACAGCCGCCACAGGTTCCCTTACCGCCGCCGGCGGCTACGGCGGCAACAGCGGCGGCTACGACGCCTCGCCAGACTTCATCATGATGTCCGGCGCGGTTTCTGGCGGCGGTACTACCGGCAACTGACGGCGGCGGGGCCTGCGGCGTGTAAACCCGGGTTTACGACGTGCAAACCCGAGTTTTCTGATCAAAAAACCGGGGTCCGGGGTGCAAAGGACCCTGGGTCCTTCGGATATCTTCTCTTTCCTACCTGATTTCATTATACTCGGTTCTCATGGACGATGGAAACAAACTTTCGGTTTCCGCATTGACGGAACTGATCCGGCAAAACCTTGAAGGAACCTTCAGTTCGGTAACGGTTGAGGGGGAAGTTTCCAACTGCCGGCCTTCGAGTACCGGGCATCTCTACTTTACCCTTAAGGATTCACGGGCGGCTATTTCCGGTGTCATGTTCAAGAACCGGCTCCGGTACCTTACCTTCGATCCCGCAGACGGGATGCTCCTGCGGGTCAAGGGGAGTGTCTCTGTCTACGCCCAGCGGGGTACCTACCAGATCATCTGCGAAGAGCTTGAGCAGGCCGGAACCGGGGATATACTGGCCATGCTGGAAAAGCGAAAACGTATGCTTGCCCAGGAGGGGCTTTTTGATGAGGATCGGAAAAAACCTATCCCCCGTTTCCCGGCGGCGGTAGGCATCGTGAGTTCCCCTACCGGCGCGGCGGTGCGGGACATTCTTAACATCCTGGGGCGCCGGGCGGCTGGCATACGGGTGGTCATCCTCCCCGCACCGGTACAAGGCTCTGAAGCGGCGCCCATCATCGCCCGGCGCATAGAACAGGCCAACCGGTGGCGCCTGGTGGATGTAATCATCCTGGGCCGGGGGGGCGGGTCCCTGGAAGACCTCCTTCCCTTCTCGGACGAGTCCGTGGTTAGGGCCATTGCCGCTTCAGCAATACCGGTTGTGAGCGCCGTAGGGCACGAGATAGACTGGGCGCTTTCGGACTACGTTGCGGACCTTCGGGCCCCTACCCCGTCTGCGGCTGCGGAACTGGTGAGCGAAAGCCGTTACGAGACCAGGGAAACCGTCCGGGCGCTGGAGCGGCAGATGAGGGAAGCCATGAAGGTCAGACTGGATAGGGCGCGTCTGCTTATCAAGCCGTTCAGCCTTGAAGACCTGGAATACCGCTTCCGGGCCATCCTCCAACCCCGGCTGGTACGGTTTGATGATGCTAAGGAGGCCCTGCTGGAGGCCCTCTTGAGCAGGGTGGCGGAACTCAGGCGGCGGCTGGATTTGGCGAGGACTTGCATTGAGGCTGCAAGCCCGGTCGCGGTGCTGGAACGGGGCTTTTCGGTGGTAATACACGGGAATTCCGGAACGGTAGTGCGAAATATTACCGGGGTAAAACCTGGAGACCCCCTGATCATCCGGCCCCTGTCAGGGGTCATAAACGCCAGGGCGGAATCGGTATTAGTAAATAACGGGGAGAAAGGGGTATGAAAAAATCGGAAATGAAAAATTTTGAAGACCGACTGGAACGGCTTGAAATCTTAGGGGAAAAGATACGGAAACCGGATATGCCCCTGAACGACGCGCTCAAGGCTTTTGAAGAGGGGATCAAACTTGCCCGCTCTCTTGAGAAAGACCTTGAAAAGGTGGAAAGCCGCATTGAAATCCTGCTGAACGGAACCGGCACCCTGGCGGGGGGGGGCGGGGAAGAAGAAGCGGATCTAGGCCTTTTTGATACCGAGGAATATCAATGATTGACCAAAGTATTCAGGAAACCACCGTTGTGCGGGAAAATTTTTACGGGGAAAGCGCCGTCCTTCCCGGACATATCCGTATTCTGCCTCCGGAAGAAGCCCGGAAAATAGCGGCGGGGGAGGTCATCGACCGGCCTGCCGCCTTAGTCCGGGAATTCGTTGATAACGCCATAGATGCGGGAAGTTCCCTGGTGGAGGTATTCGTCGATGGAGGCGGGATATGCCGCGTCGAGGTAACGGACGATGGGAATGGCATGGGGATGGAGGACCTCAAACTATGCTGGTACACCCACGCCACTAGCAAGATCCGCGCCCTGGAGGACCTCAACACCGCAGTAACTCTAGGCTTCCGGGGCGAAGCCCTGGCGGCGGCGGCGGCGGTTTCCCGGCTGGAAATACTTTCCAGTGTTGACGGACGGGAAGCCTGGTGTCTGGAAACCAGCCCCGGCGGTATGAAGGATCCTCAATTAACCCAGATCTGCCGGGTCAAAGGGACCAGCGTCCGTTCCATGGGGCTTTTCGACACTATCCCCGCCCGCAGGCGTTTCCTGAAACGGGAAGGGGTGGAGGCCAATCATTGCAGGCAGGTCTTCCTTGATAAGGCCCTGGCCTTTCCTTCCCTGGCGTTCCGTTTCGTTCAGGATGGCCAGCTCAGAGTTTTTCTTCCCCCAACATCGTCCTTCAAAGAACGGTACGCCCAGGCCCTCCTGAACCGGAAGGAAGAGCCGTTCCTCCACGAGATCAGCGCCAGGGAACAGGGTTTCTCGGTGGTCGTCGTGGTTGGGGGCCCGGAACTCTACCGCTCTGACCGGCGGCAACAATATATCTTTGCCAATGGCCGACGCATTCAGGATTTTTCCCTGCTCCAGGCCCTGGAATATGGCCTTCAGGGTTGGTTTCCCAATGGGGCCCATCCGGTAGGGGCCGTCTATCTGGACATAGACCCGCATCTCGCGGATTTCAACATTCATCCCGCCAAACGGGAAGCCCGGTTTCGGGATGCCGGCCTCATCCATCATACCATAACCACCACGCTGAGTAGCTTCTCCCACCGCCGGAACATCGCCGTCTCCGCTCAGAGCCGGCCTTTCGAAGGGAATCTCTCCTTTGTTCCGGACGAAGACGGTAATTCGGAGAACAGTCCATACCGGGGCTACCCCGCCGTCCACAGTTCAGGTCCTCTGGCTATGGAAGCGTTGCTGGACAAACCTCCGGTCTTCGCTCCGCTTCCAGGCAGGGACTGGGACAAAGGGGACAGCGTTTATGAGAAAACCCCTTCCTATGGCGAAGGCCCTCGGTTCCGGATGGAGAGCGGCGAAAGCTCCGGCATCAAGATCGCCGGACGGGTTTTCGACCTTTTCATCCTGGTTGAGTGGGGAGATCGGTTCCTCATCCTCGATCAGCACGCCGCTCATGAGCGTATCCTCTACGACCGCCTGATAGACGGTCCCGTTCCCCGGCAGGAACTCCTGGTACCCATCCCCTTTTCTACCGACAGCGATGCGGATGACGAGTTCCTCACCCTGCGCCGGGAAGATTTGGCCAAGCTCGGCATAGTGATAGTCCGGGAAACCCGACTCTGGAACATTGAAGCCCTGCCGGCTGGCTGGCGGCTCTCGGATACCGAAACCGTGCGGTCTATCCTGGACCTTAAAACGGCGGGGGAAAACATGGCCGAACATTGGGCCGCAACCCTTTCCTGCCACGGCGCGATTAAAGACGGGGACTACCTGGACGATACCTCCGCCCTGTCTCTGGTGAAAGCGGCCCTGGAACTGAAGGTTCCTCGCTGTCCTCACGGCAGGCCCATCTGGTTCGAGTTAAGCCGTGAAGACCTCTTCCGGGCCGTGCGGAGGATATGAAGGATCCGCAAACACCCGGTTCCAGTTCTCGTCCACCGTTGCTTCCAATTCCCCTTTATCCCCGCATCTAAGGCCGGCGGCTCCGGCGAGTATGACCGGAAGGTCCGCCCAGCGGGAAAAGGGAGCGCCCCGGAGGGGCTGATAGGGGGCGTCGGTTTCTAGAAGCAGGCGCTCTCGTGGCAGCCGGGCGCAGGACTCCATGGCGGTCTTGTGGTTCAGCAGGATGGCCGCGCCGAAAGAAAACCATGCGTTAACCCCCCGTTTAAGCAGAGTCTCCCCTTCGGCGAAAGTTCCGGAATACGCATGGAATACCACGGCGGGCAGCTTTTTCAGGGCTTTGGTATGGACAAAAACCTTATGCAAGGCCCGGCGTATGTGGAGCGCTACGGGAAGCCCATACCGCACCGCAATCTCCAGGTGGGTGCAAAAAAGCTCCTCCTGAAGGGCCTCGGTAGTACGGAATGCCTGGTTGAACAGGTCAAATCCCGTCTCCCCTACCGCCTGTATGCGGCCTTCCGCCGCCAGCTTTTCCAGGTCCGCCACATGATGCCACACATCCGCCGTGCCTGGCAGGGCCGCCGGAAGCTGGGGGTGGACGGCGAAGCAGAGGGCCAAGGGCGCCGCCCCCTCGTTCCGGGCCTTGCGGGCAAGCTCCTCATGACGCTCGAAATCCCGGAGGTTCCAGGCCACCGCCGCACAGGCCGCTTCCAGGCGGCGGCGCTCTTCCTCCGCGCCGGGGAAACGGTCCAGCAGGTCCCCCGGATGGGCGTGGGCGTCGGAAGCCACGTCAGCCGCCCTCCCCCCAGTCTCCCACAAAGAGAATCTCTGGCTCCAGGGTCAGCCCCAGGGCGGCGTGTACCTTCTCCATGACGGCTTCTGTCAGGGCGCGGATGTCCGCGGCGCTTGCCTGTCCGGTATTGATGATGAAATTCCCATGCCAGGGGGCTATCATGGCCCCTCCAACGGAAAAACCCCTCAGGCCGATTTCATCAATGATCTTCCCCGTAGGCTTCCCGAAGGCCCGGTTGTTCTTAAAGGCCGATCCCGCCGAGGGGGCGCGGAAGTGGCCTTTGGCCTCCCGGTCCCGGCGCAGGGCGGCGGCGGTCCGGTGTAATTCTTCCGGTTCCCCCCTTTTAAGGGAAAACCGGGCTGCGGTGATGAGGACCTTCCGGCCCTGAAAGGGACTCCGTTTATACGAGAAGTCCCCGTCCTTACCGGAGACCCAAAAGGGGTCCAAGGAATCATCTTCCATATCTATGATTTCGGTTTCAATGAGCAGGTCCGAGACTGATTTTTCCTGGCACCGGGCATTCATCCAGACCGCCCCTCCCACGCTGCCGGGCATACCCGCGAGGAATTCGGGACCGGCCCAGCCCCGCTCCGTCAGAGCAACGACAAGGGCGTCAACGGCGGTCCCGGAGCAGACGCAAACAGCGGCCTCCCGTGTTTCCCCCGTCGGCGTTTCCCAGCCCGTCCAGCCGCCGGTATCCAGCACTATGCCCCGTATGCCCCGGTCGGAGACAACCATGTTGGCACCGCCGCCTAGTACAAAGACCGGGATGCCCTCACTCCGGGCAAACCCGATCAGATCCGCCGCATACGCGGGGAAATACCCCCCCCCGGGACGGACCCAGATGTCCGCCGGGCCGCCGATCTTAAAGGTGGTATGGAGGGCCATAGGCTCATCAAAGCGAATAAGGCCGACAGGAGGCCTGGGGATGTTGATTTTTTCAATTTTTTCCCGTAAGGTATCCATGTTTTTTATTTTATCAGGTTAATCGTGGAGGTTCCATGATGCAGGGCAGGCACAGTAAACTACTCCCGAAAGCGCCTCCTCCGGCGTTCGCGGACCTCTCTCTGCGCACTGTGGACCTGGGTCCGGCGTTACGGGGGGGAGCCGGTAAAAGTTCCACAGGAGGGACGGATGGTTCAGGGAAAAGACGCGCCGGCTGGTCGGCATGGAAATGCGCCCGCCCTGTTCCATGGCGCTTTCCCGCCGCAACATCTTAAGAGCCGGCGGTATAGACCCGGTATCCAATGGCTCCGGGCATAGCGCAATTCGTTCAAAAATGTATAACTTTTTATTCGTGGGCAGATTCCAAATATGAAGATACTGTAACGATTGGGGAGAAAATTTGTTCTCAATACCAGATGAAGAAGTAGTATCCGAGGCATCATCCGAAGAATTGGCTTCTAAGGGGAATTCCCCGGGAAATACTGCGGAATTCCGCCGATTGTACGATACGGTTTTTCCGATACTGTTTCGGGTCGCTTACCGAATCGCCAATAGTGAAGAAGCGGCGGAAGATCTTTGTCAGGAAGCGTTTTTCCGTCTTTATGAAAAAAATATGTCGTTTCCGAATGCGGAAGAGGCTAAATACTGGCTGATACGGGTGGTAAAGAACGCCTCGCTGAATTATGCGAAACGTAAAGAGCGGGAACGGAAGGCGTATCAACGGGCATTTCGGGAAGTTACCCATACCCAGGAAACCGGGGAACAAGTTCTTTTGCGGCAAGAGACAGCCGCTGAAATCAGGGAAGCGTTGAACAAACTGCCTGAAAATTTGCGGATGGTATTGATTTTAAAAGAATACGGTGAATTAAATTATAAAGAAATTGGCCGTACCCTAGGGATTAGTGAGGGTAATGTAAAGGTACGTGTATTCAGGGCCCGGGAGCGTTTGGCCGGGCTTTTGCCTAAGGATGGTTCGCATGTGTCCTGATCGTCAAATCCTTTCTGGTTATCATGATTGTGAGCTTCCCTCTCCGTGGAAAGAAAAAATGGAAGCTCATCTGGCAGGTTGTCCCGAATGCCGGGCCGTGTATGCGAAAATCGAAAGGCTTTCCGCCGCCATGAGGGAAGAGCCGGTTTACAAGCCGGGGTTCTCTTCGGAAGGGGCGAAGGAACGGGTCTGGGACGAACTGGTCCGTTCAGGCGGAAGGCCCCGTCCGGCGCTTCGGCGGGAGTTCCCTGCCGGCCAAAAGGTATGGAACCGGTCGGTAACTATTCCCCTGCCTGCGGCGGCGGCAGTGGCGGTGCTTTTCGTCCTTGCCTTTACCCTCGCCCTGGTAAATCGGATGCCACGGCCGGACAGAATTCAGGATAAGGCTATTTCCGCCGGCATGGACCTTGATGTACCCGGCATCGTGCCGGTCTCCAATATGAACGATGTATTACAGTATCTGGGTCAGGACAACTCCGGGACCGATTTCATGATTATCCGTCTGCCGGAAACCAAGTCTTTCATGAGCGCCGGAGAACCGGCCATCATCAGAGCTGCGGATTATTCCAGGAGAATCGGGAATCAATGATACGCCATCCCCTGGTCCGCCAAATGACCGTACTGGGCGCCCTGTTTGTAGCCGCCGCCGGTACCGTCATCCCTCAGGAATTATCCCTGGAAGAATTGGTTCCCGCCCTCAAGGAACAGGCGGTAAAGATGGCCATAGTAGCCCGTGTGGTGGAACAGAACCAGGAAGAGGTGTGGAATTCCGTCAATTCCAAGGTAACGATTCCTGGCCGGCCGGTGGGTATGAAGCTCGTGGGGAACAATATTGTGGTAGCGGTTCAGTTTACCCCTTACCGCCAGAGAAACGGGCGGAATATCCTGGTGGCTCAGGGCCAAATCTGGATAGATGTCCCCAATCAGGGCATACGCTATCAGAGCACGATGGAAACCATCCCCCTGGAATATGGCGAACAGATATACTTCTTCCCCCTCGGTTCGGGGAAAAACCCGGATGAACCTCGCATTGAGATTCAGATAGAAATCAACCCCTACATTGACGATCAGGAGTCCCGGTCTCCGCAGGTTCCTGCCGCCGACCATCAGGCCCGGCCGGTACAGGAGGGCAGCCCCCGGTCAGGCCGGAAGTCTCCCTCCAATGAGTAATCCAGGTAATCTTCTCCTCCGGTTCCTTTTTATTCCCGCAGTGGTGGTGTTTTCTCCGGGGTGTAAAGAAGGAGACCCCCGGATATCCGAAATCTCACCCAGGATTGGGATGATGGGGGAAGTTCTCACCATCAGCGGGGAGAACTTTGGGGATGAACAGGATGAGTCGTCCTACGTTACCCTCGCAGGGATTGCCCCTACCGCTTCATCCTACATTGAATGGAAGGACAACCGCATTTCCTTGCGGGTTCCGGAATTTGGGGAGTCGGGCTTGGTATACGTCTACCGGGGAACGAGAAAGAGTAATCCCGCGCTTTTTTCCAACCGGGCGGCTATTCCTGAGCCGGTTTCACCGGAGCAGGCGGGTATAGGCCCCCAGATACTGGCCGTAACCCCCGCATCGGGGGCCATTGGCCAGTTGGTGACCATCACGGGGAACAACTTCGGGGCATCCAGGGAAGGCAGCGGCGTGTACTTCGCCTGGGGCGCTGAAGCCCCCGTGTCCGCTCCCGCCGGAATAGGCGGCCCTGCCTGGGTGGAGGTCTCCGACAGCGTGGGGTACGACCTCTGGGGCGAACGGGAAATACGGGTCTGGGTCCCGGACGGAGCTATGAGCGGTAGCCTGGAAGTCAGAACGCCGCGGGGCGCAAGCATCCCCCAATTCTTCAGCGTAACGGGAAAACCGGGAACCAAGGTATACAAGGATAAGCGTATCTATATCCTCTCCTATTCGGTGGACATCCATGTCCGGGAAGCGTCGTCCTCCAATACCCTCTACCTTTGGATCCCCCAGCCGGTTATATCGGCTTCCCAGCGCAGCCCGGAAATCCTTTCCCAAAGCGCCGAACCCTATATCGAAAATTACCGGGGGGTTTCCCTCTACCGGTTTCGGGACCTTAAAGTCGGTTCCGGCGCCGGCATAGCCCTTTCCTACTCGGTAGAAGTCTATGCGGTGGAAACCAGCCTTAACCCGTCGCAGATACGCATACCCCGCCAGGATTCCCCCTCTTTCATGGCCGCAGCCTACGCCGCGCCTTCCTCCCTCATCCCTTCAGACGATCCAGAGGTACGGCGCTACAGCCAGGCCATAATCGGCAGGGAACAGAACCCCTACCTTAAAGCCCGGCGTATATACGAATGGCTCCTTAAAGAGGGGAATATCCGGTGGGAGGCCCTGAACGGAGGCGCACGGGACGGCCTGGTGAAAAAACAGGCGGACCCGTACATGGCGGCCCTTCTTTTCTGCGCCCTGGCCCGATCAGGCGGCGTTCCCGCCCGACCGGTAGCGGGGATCCTGGTAGACAAGGCCCAGGGCGCTTTCCGCCATGTTTGGGCCGAATTCTGGATAGACGGCGCGGGCTGGATACCGGCCGATCCCGCCCTGGGAGCGGGGGCCGTCCCGCCTTCCTTCACCGTGAGGCAGGATCACCGGGCCTACTACTTCGGCAGTGTGGACAACCAGCGCATCGCCTTTTCCCAGGGGCAGGTTTCCCTTTCCCGGATGGACCCCCGGGGCCGTACGGTAGTGCGGGAGCGGGATTATGCCCTGCAAAACCTGTGGGAAGAAGCGGCCGGCGGGATTGAGTCCTATTCTTCGCTCTGGAGCGACATTGCAATTAACGGCGTATATGTACAATGAAACAGCGCCGGTCCCGGGAACAGGGACGGCGCAAAGGAAGGTAACCACATGATCACCGTACTATCCCTGGGAGGATCCATCATCGCCCCCGACACGGTAGATGAGCAATTTCTTTCAGCCTTCGGTTCCCTCATCCGGGAATTATTGGAAGCCGATGAAACACGGCGTTTCATCGTTGTCGCAGGCGGCGGCAGCCCGGCCCGAACCTGGCAAACCGCCTACCGGAACATCTCAGGCGGCGGCTCTAACGAACAGGCCGACTGGATAGGGGTCATGGCGACCCGCCTTAACGCCCAGCTCGTCAAGGCGGTGATGGGGGACTTCTGTACCCAGGAGGTGGTAACCGATCCCTCCCGGGCAGGGCCCCTGGCAGGCCGGGTCCTGGTGGCGGCGGGATGGAAACCGGGGTTTTCCTCGGACTACGACGCGGTACTCCTGGCAGAACGGTTCCAGGCGGACACGGTGATCAACCTTTCCAATATCCCTCAGGTGTACACCGGTGATCCCCGGAAAAACCCCGCCGCCCAACCCATAGACCGTATTTCCTGGGCGAATTTCCGGGCCCTGGTGGGCGATGAATGGACCCCGGGGAAGAACGTCCCCTTTGATCCGGTGGCAAGCCGCCGCGCCGCCGAAATCGGCCTTCGGGTAATCTGCGCCGAAGGCCGGAACGTTGACAACCTCCGAAAG
>JAITLF010000271.1 GCA_031278025.1 Treponema sp. | reverse complement strand
AAACTGGCCCTGGGCATCCACCCGAAGGACACGACGCCCACGCCCCACGGCCCGCCCGCCAGCAAGCCGGACACGGCGGTGGAAACCACGCGCTACCACTACGAACACCTGGTACGCGGCCTCAACGTGGAGCGCGGCGACCACTCCAAGCCGGAGGACGCCTACGGCGTGCGCTACGCCTGGCAGGTTGGCGGCGAGAAGCCCGCGTCCGGGGCGCGGCTGCCCAATTCCCGGTGCAGCCGGAAGTGCTCGCACGGGGTCCAGCACACGGAAGAAGACAAGGGCAAGACGGCCTACTACGCCACGTGCTACGAAAACAGCAAAGGCGAGATGGGCCCCTGGTCCCCGGTCGAGGAAGCAGTCATCGGGTAGTCCACGCGGGGCTCTGCCCCGCGAGGTGCGGGCGGAGCCCCGCCAGGCTGTTCCAAAACCCGCGACTTGGCAGTAAAAATTATCGGTAAAATCTATTATACTTGTTCTATGAATTATTTAGAACTTCCGGTTTACCGGCATAAGGGCTTAATTCTGGAAGCCCTGGCGCATAACCAGGTGATCGTTGTCGAGAGCCCGACGGGTTCGGGAAAGACTACCCAGATGCCGCTAATCCTTTACGAAGCGGGGTACGCCCAATCGGGGATAATCGGCGTTACCCAGCCCCGGCGCATCGCGGCAATGTCCGTAAGCGAATACATAGCCCGCCAATTGGGAGCGGAGATGCCGGGCGTTGTGGGCTACAAGATGCGGTTCGAAGACAAGACGAATCAACATACCAAAATCAAAATCATGACCGACGGCATCCTGCTCCAGGAGATGAAGCTGGATCCCTATCTTTCGAAATACAGCCTTTTGATGGTGGACGAGGCCCATGAACGGAGTCTGAACATTGATTTTATCCTGGGGCTTCTCAAATGGGTTCTGGAAGCCCGGCGGGATTTCAAGGTCATTATATCTTCGGCTACCATAAACGCCCAGGTTTTTTCCGAGTATTTTGGGGAACATCCCGGCATCGCCCTGCCGGAGGTCCCGGTGGTAAAGATAGATGCCATAACCTACCCTGTTACCCTCATCTACGATCCTCCGGCGGTCCAGGCGGGAAAAAGCGGCGGACCCGGGTCCGACGAGGGCCGCGGGAACCGGCGGGGGCCGGGCGGAAGGCTCCCGGCGGCGCCCGGCGGCGGTCTTCCCCTGGGCAGCCTTGCCGCGGAAGCCCTTCTCGCCCGGATTGAGGGGATTACCGAGCGGTTTATCAGCGAAAAACGGGAGGGGGACATGCTCATCTTCCTTCCCGGAGAAAAGATGATCAAAGACTGCATGGGCCGCCTGGCATCCGGCCAGGCGGGGAAGTACCTCCACCTGGTCCCCTTATACGGCAGGCTCGGCAAGGACGAGCAGGAACGGGTCTTTGACGCGGCCCCGCGGGGCAAAACCAAGGTGGTGATTGCCACCAACATCGCCGAAACCTCCGTAACCATAGACGGGGTAACCGCCGTGATCGATTCGGGGCTATCCAAGCTCAACTACTACAACCCCCGGACCTTCACCTCCAGCCTGGTGGAAGCCCCTATCTCCAAGGCGTCGGCGAACCAGCGCAAGGGCCGGGCGGGGCGCACCCGTGAGGGAACCTGCTACCGCCTGTATTCCCGGAAGGAGTTCGAGAACCGGCCTCTTTTTACGGTTGAGGATATTTTCCGTACCGACCTTTCCGAGGTGGTCCTGAGGATGGCGGATTTAGGGGTTACCGCCTTTGAAGAATTCGACTTCATTTCCCCGCCGGGCCGGGAAGGGCTTCTGGCGGCGGTGGAGACCCTCACCCTTCTGGATGCCCTGGAAGCGGACAGAACCCTCTCCAGGATAGGGAAGATGATGACCGAATTTCCCCTTCCCCCACGGCAGTCCCGGATCATCGTGGAAGCCGTTCTGCGCTGCCCCGAAGTTACCAGGGAGACCATCATCGCCGCGGCTTTCCTTTCCACCCAGAGTCCGTACGTCCTGCCGCCGGGGGAAGAGACGGATGCGCGGCGGGCCCACCACCGTTTCCGGGACCCGGACGGGGATTTTGTTTCCTACCTCAAGCTGTTCCGCGCCTATGGGGAATCCCGCCGGAAAGACAAATTTTGCGAGCAAAACTACCTGGACGAGCGGACTATGGCGGAGATTGCCAATGTTACGGGCCAGCTTGAGGAGATTGTTTCCGGCATGGGGATGCCCCTGCTTTACGGAGGGCCGGTGGAGGAGTATCTTTCCGCGGTAGCCACCGGGCTTATTCAGTTTGTCTGTGTGCGGGAGGGGCGGGAAATGTACCGGAGCCTTACGGCGGACCGCATCCTCATCCATCCCGGCTCGGTGATGTTCAGGATGGACCCTCAGTATATCGTGGCGGGAGAAATCATCAAAACGACCCGGATGTATGCCATGTCCGTGTCTCCCCTGTCCCACCGGGTCCTGGAAAAGCTCAAAGACGGGCTGTTCGACGCGCTGGGCGGGAAGTCCGCCGCGGCGGCTGAAACGGCGGGCGGGGAAGGGAAGAAATCCGGGCGCATCCGGGACTTCACCAATACCATCAAGATAGGGAGCGAAGTCTTTGACATTAAGACCTTCAAGGGCAGGAAGCTCGTAACCCTTCCCTGGGAAAAACTGTCCAGGGTAAAGAACGATATTGAAGATCCCTCCGTGTACAAGGGGCTTAGGGGGACCATCGTTCTGGACGGCACGTATACCCTTCTTCCGGAGGAAAAACTGTCCCTCATCCTGTCTTTGGTCCCCGTCCTGGAAATAGAGGGCGCCCTGAGCCGGGTCTGGCCCCGGAAAATCAACTTCAATGCCAGGGAAAACCCCGACGCCCTGCTTGCCGAGATACCTCATCTGGTAACCCCGGCGGTGTGGAGGCCGGATAAAAAGGAACTGGGCTTTATCTGCATGTTTACCGACGGTGGAGGGAACTACTGGTTCAAGTGTTCCCGTGGCTTTCACACCAGTCTCAACGAGAGCCTTGCGGCCCTGGAAACCCTGATAGACGAGTTGGGGGACGGGGTGGATACCGGGAGGAAGCAGGTGGTAAACCAAACCTACCGGCGGCTTTCGGATTATTTAGGCTAACCGTACCGCTGCTCCGGAGGACTCCCCGGCGGGTCCTCACTCCAGTTCCTCAAAAACCTCCAGCAGAAAGCGGTTGAGCAGCAATAGTCCGTTACGGTTTAGCGCGGTCTTTTCGCCGTCCAGCAAGCCCCGTTTCCGCCAGCGTTCCAGGGTCCGGGGGATAACTGTTTCCAGCTCCGCCCCAAACCGGATTCTAAAGCGTTCCCGGTCCGGGCCTTCGATATACCGGAACCCCATCAGAACGGTTTCCTTGATGAGGGTAAGCCGGTCCAAAAATTCAACCGTTACGCCGCCGTTACGCTTCGAAAACGCCGGCGTGTTATATGCGCCCGCGTCCGCCTTGACGGTATACCGCCGGCCCCTGCCGGTACGGTCGTCTATGACGGTTCCCGACGCGGCGGGGCCTATGCCCAGCCAGTTTTCCATACGCCAATAGCGGATGTTGTGCCGGGAACGTTTGCCCGGACGGGAGAAGTTGGACACTTCATATTGAGCATAGCCCGCCTCTTCCAGGGCGTCCCTGCCCTGGAGCCAAAGCCGGTCCGCCTCGTCGTCAGGGGGGCTGCCCGGCAACTTAGGATCGGCGGTTAGTGCATAGAGGGACACATGGGCGGGGTTAAAGGCCAGGAGGGTTTCGATGTCCCGCATCAGGGCCTGTTCGTCCTGGCCGGGAAGTCCCGATATAAGGTCTGCGGAAAAAGCGCCGGGAAACAGGGCGGAAACCAGGGAGAGGCGTTCCGGAAGCAGGCTCCCCTCTCCTACCCGGTGAACCATGCGGCGGGAAGGCTCGTGAAAGGTCTGTACCCCCAGGCTTATGCGGCTTACCCCGCCCTCCCGGCAGGCGCGGAGGAACGCCCCGTCCGCGGATTCGGGGTTGGCCTCCAGGGTAACCTCTTCCGGCCATGCGGGAAGGAGGGCCCGGAGGCCGGCAAGGAGGCGCGCTGCGCGAACAGCGCCCAGAACCGAAGGGGTACCGCCGCCTACATACAGGGAGGGAACCCGGTCTACGGCGAAACGGGCCAGGCTGTCCCGGACATCAGCCAGGAGGATGCCCACAAAGGCATCCAGCCCGGCATCAAGCCCGGCATCCAGCCCGGGTCCGTCCGGACGGACCGGAAGGGAGTAAAAGTCGCAGTAGTCGCAAGAGCCGGCACAGAAGGGTATGTGAAGGTAGAGGGAGGCTTCCATTGCCGTTATTTTACCGGCTCACCGGGGAGGCACACAACGCTCCGTTATTGGAGCATTTACGCAATAATTTTATTTTTTGTATGGCTTTTCATATACTATTTCCAGATCTAAATCTATTTTCTATCTGAGGCTGTTCCAATTGAGGCTGTTCCAAAACTTCAGTTTTTGGAACAGCCTCAGTTGGATTTAATCAATTCTCTGCCCCGTAATAGTAGTGTAAAATCTTTTTACTCACATGAAAGCGTCATCTGTTCGAGTTGCTCCACCGTGTACCCTTGTTTCAATAAGCCTATGGCTTTTTTTAAACCCTTTTTTTCACCTCTGGCCTCGCCTCTGGCCTCGCCTCTGGCTTCTCCGGCTTGTTCCCATTTGGCGGCTAATCCGATTTCTTCCATCAGGCTATCAAATGCCGCTCTCTCTTCACTCATCTTTAGTACCTCCCTTACCGTCTCCCGGTTCGCACTTATTATGGCGTATAAATACGCTCCTATCTCCCCTTTCTCCCTAATCTTCCCGCTTTCCTTCAGTATAACCCCCGCCAATTCCTCACTCAAGTCTTTCCTAAGCCCTTTGAGCCACAGGTTCTCGGCTATCGGCAACTCCCTGCTTACTATAATCTGGATAGTAAGAGAATACCCCCGGATGCCGTAAATCCCTTGAGATGTTTCCTTTACCTTTTTCTTGTTCCCTTCAAAGTATTTTAACAGTTCCCGGGGATAGTGGGTTTCTATAAGTGTAACGGTCATGTTTCCCAGGAAAATCTTGTTCAGCGATGCATACAGATACGAGTAGCTCAAGACCTTATAGAAGTCATACACGGAGAAATAATCATCCGGGCTTTTGTATTCCAGTATATTAACCCCTTTGAATATCCGGGCTATATTTCTTTCGATAATTATTTCCGGGGATTTTTTGATAATAAGCACGTCTATTTTCAAAGGCTCAGCGGTAAGCTGGTATTCCGCTATAAATTCGAGTTTATCCCTGTAGGGTTCCAGTTCCAGCTTGAGCGCCGTAACAAAGGCGGGATGCCAGGGGATGCGGGGAGGGTTCGTTTGCTGATTCATACTGATTTTTCTGGCGGTAAGGATACCAGTAACAGCGGAATGCTATCAACACGGTAAGGGCCTGCTCGGTACTGTAATCCCCAAGCTTGCCCAATCTCACTATCCCCACTATGATGGGCATATTCAGTATATAACTATTAACCATCTAAAGGAGACCTCAGTATGCATATCTCGGCATTGCAAGAAGCCCGTTACCGGTACCAGCCTAAACTTCCTTTAAGTTTGTCTCAGGACGCAGGCAGCATTGCGGTTAGCCTGGGCGAACCCACTGAATCCCTGGCCGATCAGGAAGAACTTAAAGCGCTGTTCAAACACAGTTACGGGAAGCCGGTAGCCGCATTCGTATCCGGCGGCAACGATAAAATCCGCCGCCCCCTCACCGCAGGGGTCATCCTGTCGGGCGGGCAGGCGCCCGGCGGGCATAACGTCATCGCCGGCCTCTACGACGGCCTCATGAAGGGTAATCCCGATTCGGTTCTCTACGGCTTCCTCGGCGGGCCCAGCGGCCTTACGGACAACAAAACCATGAAATTAACCGGCGAAATCATCGATCGCTACCGGAATACCGGGGGCTTCGACATCATAGGCTCCGGGCGGACCAAGATTGAAAAGCCGGAACAGTTTGCGGCGGCCCTGGCCACCGCCCGGACGCTCAAACTGGACGCGGTGGTCATCATAGGCGGCGACGATTCCAACACCAACGCCGCACTCCTCTCGGAATACTTTCTGGACCAGGGGGCGTCCACCCAGGTCATCGGCTGCCCCAAAACCATAGACGGGGACCTGAAAAATACGTACATCGAAACGTCTTTCGGCTTTGACACGGCGGTCAAAACCTACAGCGAACTTATCGGGAACATCGGGCGGGATGCCAACAGCGCCAGGAAATACTGGCACTTCATCAGACTCATGGGCCGTTCCGCAAGCCACATCACCCTGGAATGCGCCCTCCAAACCCAGCCCAACATCTGCCTTATTTCCGAGGAGGTTGAGGCCGGGAAACGCTCCCTGAGCCAGGTGGTGGATCAGATCTGCGATTCCGTGGTCCGCCGGGCGGAAAAGGGCGATAATTTCGGCGTGGTCCTTATCCCGGAAGGACTGGTAGAATTCATCCCTGAGATGAAGGCGCTTATCGCGGAACTCAACGATGTCATGGCCAAAAACGAAAAGGAATTCGCTGCCGGCGTATCCTTTGACGACCAGCTTGCCTGGCTCAAGGCCAAACTCTCCGGGCCGTCTTACGGTCTTATCCAAAGCCTGCCGCCTGACATTGCCCGGCAGCTTCTGATGGACCGGGATCCTCACGGCAACGTCCAGGTGTCCCGGATCGACACCGAAAAGCTCCTTATCGTCATGACGGAAAGACGCCTGGCGGATCGCGGGGCTGCCGGCGCGTACAACGGCAAATTCAGCGCCCTGGGGCATTTCTTCGGCTACGAAGGCCGCTGCGCCTTTCCCACCAACTTCGACGCCGACTACTGCTATGCTCTGGGTTTCAGCGCCTTCGTGCTCATCGCATCGGGCCTTACGGGTTATCTCTCCAGCGTGCGGAACCTGACCGCTCCGGCGGATCAATGGATAGCCGGCGGCGTCCCCCTGACCATGATGATGAACATGGAACAGCGGCAGGGCATCCGGAAGCCGGTCATCAGGAAGGCCCTGGTGGATTTGGAGGGCGAACCCTTCAAAGCCTTTGCCGCAGCACGGGATACCTGGGCGGTGCGGACGAGCTTCCTCTTCCCCGGGGCTATACAGTACTTCGGCCCCCGCGAGGTCTGCGATCAGCCGACCCGGACCTTGCAACTGGAACATACGAACGCGTAACTCTGGCGGCGGGCCAAGAGCCGTACCGCCGGGTTACCGCCTTTGCCGGGCGCACGAAAAGCCCTCCCCCCGGGGCCTCCCCGCGGGGAGGGCTTTTCTTATCAGGCAAGAAATCCCGATTAGCGGGGCGTGATGTAAGTCCCCTGTTTCCTCAGGCTTCTCTCCGCGCATCGCGGGCTTGTCTCCGCGCATCGCGGGCTTGTCTCCGCGCATCGCGGGCTTGTCTCCGCGCGCCGCGGGCTTGTCTCCGCGCTGCGCTGGCTTGTCTCCGCGCGTCGCTGGCTTGTCTCCGCGCGCCGCTGGCTTGTCTCCGCGCCTCGCGGGCTTGTCTCCGCGCTCCGCGGGCTTGTCTCCGCGCTTCGCTGGCTTGACTCCGCGCCCCGCGGGATTGTCTCCGCGCTTCGCGGGCTTGTCTCCGCGCATCGCGGGATTGTCTCCGCGCGCCGCGGGCTTGTCTCCGCGCGCCGGGGGCTTGTCTCCGCGCGCCGGGGGCTTGTCTCCGCGCGCTGCGGGCTTGTCTCCGCGTGCTACGGGCTTGTCTCCGCGCGTTGCGGGGGGAGCCGCCGGGGGTTCCTCGTATCAGCATCGGTGGTTCACCCGCTTGAATACCCGGAAAACTGAACTCGTGGTATACTGAACATACGGAAATCATTTACCGGGGAGGTTGATCATGGAACGGGATACTGATGTTTTGGTAGTTGGCGCTTGTACGGCGGGGCTTTATTTCGCGGGGCTTATGGCCCGGCAGGGGTATAAGACGCTGGTCTGCGACCGCTCGTCCGAGGCGGATCTGGGCCGCCGCTACGATATCATCCATATCGGGAAGGAGTATTTTGGGCAGTTCGGCCTGCCGGAGCCGGCGCCGGGGGACCCGGACTATGTTACCGCCTTTCACCGGAGCATACTCCGCTCCGCCCTGGACAGGTGGCCCAAGAACTCCCGTGCGGAGGTGCTGGTCCTGAGAAGGGCGCCCCTGATGAAGCGGCTGGCGGGCTGGGCCATCGCGCAGGGGGCGGAGCTGCTGTTGAACGCCGGGTACGAGCGTCCGGTTTTTGACGGGAAGAACCGGTTGAGCGGGGCTGTCGTGCGCCAAAACGGTGCGGAGCTGCGGATCAGGACCCGGCTTACGGCGGATGCTTCGGGGATAGGGGCGGCGGTGCGAACCCGGCTGCCGGAAAATTACGGGGTCGAGACTTTCGTAACCGGGCCGCGGGATCAATTCTACGTGGTTCTCCAGTACGTCAGGCTGAAAAACCCCAAACAAGATGCGGTTGACGTTACCCGGACTTGGCCGTACTACAAGACCTGGCTTGCCCCGCAGCTAGACCCGGCGGGAGCCATCATGGGGGTTGGGGCCAACCTTTCCTTTGATTATGCGATGCGCTGCTGGAAACGGTTCGCGGAACGGGTAACGATGCCGGAACACGAACCCGGCCATATTGAGCAGAGCAGTACGCCTTACCGCCGGCCTCCCTACAGTTTGGTGGCCGACGGGTTTGTGGTCCTGGGGGACGCCGCCTGTATCACCAACCCCTGGAGCGGCGAGGGGGTTCCCTATGCGTGGCGTCTCTGCGCCATTGCCGCCGAAGAATTTGGCCGGTGCATGAAGGCCGGCGCGTATCCGGAGCGGGGGGGAACGTGGCAGGTGAACGTCCGGTACATGCGGTCCCAGGGGGCCGAATTCGCCCGGAACCTGGCCATGCTTTCCGGGGCGGTACAGTGTACCCCCGAAGAGAACGATTACGAATTTCAGCACAGCATCATCTTTGAGGATGACGCCGATAAGGGAAAAGGGAATCTGGTTGTCAAACTCCTCATCGGGCTTTTTTCAGGCGGGCTTTCCGCGAAGGCTCTGGGCAATCTCATGGCGGCGGCGGGTATAGGGGGCAGGATATTCAAGCATTACCGGTCTTTCCCGGAGAATCCCGCCGGATTCGGCATCTGGGCGCGGAAAGCCGGGGAGCTTTGGGGCAAGGCCGGCAGCATGGCGGAACTCGCGGAACGGGATATGGCGCAGATGGAGGGATACGGAGGGGGAAGCCGCCCGCAGGCTTAGGAACCGCACCGTTCCTTAACGTGCTGCCAGGGGGATGGTAATGGTGAAACAGGTTTCGCAGGCGGTATGCCCGGGGTTTTGTTCTGAGGTAACCCCTATGGACCAGCCGTGGGAGGCAACAACCCATTTTACGATTGACAAGCCCAGGCCCATGCCTTCTTCCCGGCGGGAGGAGCTGCCCCGGTAAAACGCCTCGAAAACATGGGGCAGATCGTCTTTGCGTATGCCCGGGCCGTTGTCGCTTATGGTTATGCGGACCGCGTTCTCGGCCAATGCCGCGCCAAGCCGGACCGTGGTTCCATCGGGCGTATAGCGGATGGCGTTGTTGACCAGGTTTTCCAGCGCCCGGAGCGCGAGGCGTTCATCC
>JAITLF010000269.1 GCA_031278025.1 Treponema sp. | reverse complement strand
CCCCCCACACTGGCGGGCATCAACCCGCCTTTAACGGCGTTTTTAAGCGGTAATAAATTCCTATTTTTCGTGCAAATTTGCGTTACGGAATTCCTATTTCCCGTGCAAAATATTCCTATTTTCCATGCCACGTTACACTGGGCGCCGCGGCTCTGGGCCCGGCCCCCCCATACCCTGTTCCGCGTGATCTGCCTGCTCCTTTCCTTCGCGCTTTTCGGCGCGGACGGGGAGGGGGCGCAGACGGTCTATGTAACCAATTCGGGCAGGAGCTACCATAGGGAGGGCTGCCCCTCTCTCAAGCGGTCTGCGATCGCGGTAACCCTCGCTGACGCGGTCCATTCGGGATACGCCCCCTGTTCAAGCTGCAAGCCCCCGGTGCTTGCCCGCGGCAGGGATGCTCCGGAAACCGCCAATCCGCCCCTGTACCGGGTAAACCAGGCGCCTGATCCCAAAAGCGGGGAGGAGGGGCTGGACAGCTATGCCCATGCGGACCTTAGCCGGATGGTACGGGCGGAAGTAGTCGGCCATGTGGATGGAGACACGGTACGGGTACGCATCGCCGCTGGCAGCGGGGAGGCCCCGGCGGAGCTGCGGGTAGTGGAGACCGTCAGGCTTTTGGGGGTAGATACCCCGGAGACCGTTCATCCCAACCGCCCGGTGGAACGCTTCGGCAAAGATGCCGGCGATTTCACCCGGACGCGTCTTGTTGGCAGGACGGTGTATCTTGCGTTTGACTGGGACCTGCGGGACCGGTATGGCCGCCTGCTGGCCTATATTTATTTACAGGATGGTGAATGTTTCAACGCGATGCTGATCCGGGAGGGTTACGCCCGCGCCTACACCCTCTTTACCTTCCAGTTTATGAACGAATTCCGCGTCCTGGAACAGGAAGCCCGATTGAAGCGGACTGGGCTTTGGCGTGAAGGGGAGGCGTGAAGCCCCCGCCGCCGCGGGGGATATCCCCGGAACTTCGGGGGATATCCCCCGCGTCAAGGGAGATATCCAAAAAACTTTTAAGGAGCGATGTATGCCCAATATTGCCCATTATACCAGCCGCCGGGTCTGGTCTCCCTTTCCGCTAGACGGAAACCTGGATAAGCCCGCATGGAAAACCGCCCTCCGGAGCCGGCGTTTTGTAGACATGGTGAGCGGCGAGCCGGCTTTCTTCGACACCCGCATGGCCAGCCTGTGGGATGACCGCAATCTGTACGCCGCCTTTTGGGTTGAGGAGCCGGTATTGCGGGCCTCCCTGACTGAACGGGATTCTTTCATCTGGCATGACAATGACGTGGAACTCTTTATCGGCGGGGAAGACTGCTATTACGAGCTGGAGATCAATGCCTTCAATACGGTGTACGAGGTGTTCTTTATCTATCAGGATGCCCTGAAAAAGGGCAGCCGCTTTGATGTCCCGGAATTCGACCTTTATACCCGGAACGTGGATGTTCTCGGCGGCTTTCAGGACCCTTCCCGTTACGGCAAGCACCCCCGCGGCAAACGGTGGGCCTTCATGGACTTCGATTTTCCCGGCCTGCTGACTGCCGTCACTGTGGACGGGACCCTTAACGATCCCTCAACGGTAGGCCGGGGCTGGACGGTGGAAATCGCCCTTCCCTGGGAGGGCTTTAGGAAGCTGCTCCCAAACCAAGCCTTTCCCCCCACGGAAGGAGACGCCATACGGGCGGCCTTTTTCCGTTTTGAGGCCCTGCGCTACCACAACAAGACGGTCTCCGAGAGCGCCGGCTGGGCCCTCAACGAACACGGCATCTACGATTCCCATATCCCGGAGGTATTTTCGTACCTGCACTTTAGCAATTAGGGAGTTCCGAATTCATCCGCTGATGAATGATCTTCCAGCCGGGCATATACCGGCTCAAAAGGCGGTAGAAATTACGGTTATGCGAGGGTTCTATAAGGTGTATGAGTTCGTGGGCAATGACATATTCCAGACATTCGGGAGGCCGCTTTACTATCTCTGAATTGAGCCTGATGGTCCGGCGGGCGCAGTTACAGCTTCCCCAGCGGGATTTCATTTTTCGGACGGAGAACGCGGCGGACTTTACCCCGATGATCCCTTCCCATTTTTCGATTGCGCCCGGCGCCGCTTCCTTCAAAACACTAAGCCGCCAGGCGTCCAACATGGCCTGCTGCTTTTCCCGGCTTGTGCCAGGCCGCACGGAGAGGGTCATTTCCACGTTTTCCACCCGTATCCGGGGGATTGCCTTTGGGGTTTCCCGCGCCTCGATTACCACAAGCCGGTGGGGGACGCCCCAAATGAACTGGGTATCCTCAATATCCGCCATTTCCCGGTCTGCGGCCCGGAAGCGGTATCTGTTTTGCTGCTTCTCAATCCACGCCATCCTGGAAGCGGCAAAATGCCGGATAAAGTCCGCCGTCATGCTCTGGGGCGCGGAAACCTTTATCCGCCCGTCAGGCGGATATACGGTAAGCCTGAGGTTTTTAATAGGCTTGTACGTTACCTCTATCCGCTGGCTGCCGACTTGCAGGATTTCTGTCATACAATTAGGGAGTATAATAAAAAAAGCCTCCCGGGAAAAGGAGGTGAGGAAACCCGGAAGGCAACTGGTAATACGGCTATTGTACAACTAGATGCATTCACAAAATCCGGAAGTGTTAATCAATGTATTGAAAGGCTTCTCCGAACACCGCATCACCAGCAACAAGTTAAAAGATACTGTCTCCGGGGAAAAAAGGCAAGTTTTTTTTGAAATGCACTATAATTTCAGTCAGGAACCCTGCTAATTGGGATTTTTGTGGTACTTTGTGCCGCAAAAAACAAACGTGCAGCAGGTTGCTAGCGTCTTTCTTAATCCTGGGATAGAGTACCTCATGGAAAGAACTTTTGTCATGTTGAAGCCCGGCGTTATCCAGCGGCGTATAGCTGGAGAAATTTTGCAACGCCTGGAGCGGAAAGGGGCAAAAATTATCGCCCTCAAGATGCTCAGGCTGGATAATGCAACCGTGGAAGCCCATTACGCCGAACATCTGGGCAAGAATTTCTATGAAAACCTGGTGGAATACACGCTGTCAGGCCCGGTAATCGCCATGGTTTTAGAGGGGCCGGGGGTTATTAGTATAACCAGGCGTTTAGCCGGGGCCACGAATGCCGGCGAATCCCTGCCGGGAACCATCAGGGGGGATTTTGCCGGGACCACAAAGCTTAACATCATCCATACGTCCGATTCTCCCGAAAGTGCGGCACGGGAAATCCCGCTGTTCTTTACGGAAAAGGATATCTGCAACTGGGATGATGGGAACGGCCGGTGGTTCTGAATACCTTAAGGGAGGATGAAGGCATGAATATGAATGCGGAAATCGCCGTCTTAGGCGCCGGCGCATGGGGGACCGCCATTGCCAAGGTGATTGCGGATAAGGGAAAAGACGTAGTCCTCTGGTGCCGTGAGCAGGCTGTAGCCGATGCCGTTAATAAAGAGCGGGCCAATCCCCGCTACCTTCCCGGTGCGTCCCTCCCAGCAAACATCATCGCTTGCACGGATATAACCGTTGCGGCGGATAACCGGGAATACCTTATCCTTGCCTCGCCTTCCCTGTACCTCTTGGATACGGTGAAGCGTATCCTTTCGATCCCTGCAATACGGGAAGGAGAAACCGCTATCGCGGTAATCACCAAGGGATTCCTCCCAGGCGTCAAGGGACCCCGGCTCATCCTGGAAACCCTGGAGGATTATCTTCCCGGATTTTACCGCCAGTCCCTGGTCTACATTGCCGGGCCGAGCCACGCCGAGGAAGTGTCACGGGGAAAGATAACCGGCCTTATCGCTGCCAGTGAAAACGCCAAGAATTCTATCCGGTTTCGGGACCTCCTGCGGGGTAACCGGCTGCTTGTTTTTTCGTCTTTCGATGTCCGGGGGGTCCAGGCGGCGGCGGCGGCCAAGAACGTCATTGCCATTGCCTTTGGGATGCTGGATGCCCTGAAAATCGGCGGGGGCATCAGCGCGATTGAGGACATCTTTGGGGACGGCACCGAATCCCTGCTTCTTGCCGCGGGCCTCAACGAGATACAGTCCCTGGGCATGGCTTTGGGGGCTACCCACCCGGAGACCTTTACCTCTATTTCGGGGGTTGGAGATCTGGACGTAACCTGCCGGTCAGTGTTTGGCCGGAACCGGCGTTTCGGGCGGGAAATTATAGAGAAAAACATCCTGGAACCCTTTACCGGCCTGGAAGATATCCTGACCCGTATCGACGAAATTGGCTATCTTCCGGAAGGCGTGGCGGCTACCAAATATGTCCGTATTCTTTCGGAAAAACATAAACTGAAAATGCCCATTTCCACCGGCCTGTACCAGATACTCAACCGGGAAACCACTCCGGTGGAATTCCTCAGCGGCTTCATTGGCGAAATGATCTGAGAGGCGGTTTCAGAACTTCAGTTTTGACCGGCGCCTAACAACCTGTTTAAAAATGTTTCAATTGACAACACCACAATAGGGTGATAATTTTTATTTTCGGCTGGGGATTCTTCGACCCCCGAATTTTTCCTAATCTTAACAATCAAAGGTACTTGTATGATAAGTCTGTCAATCAATCAGGAAATATTAGATCGAAATATTAAAAAGGCGCGGGAGCGAAAGGTTATCATCCCCACCTTTGCGCAGATGCGGGACCCCGGTCAAATTCCGGAGAAGCTGCAGAACCGCTTAAAGACGGTTGGTCTTTGGGATATCGATCCGCTGAATCTGTTCAGAATAACCTGGAAAAACGAGCGGAAGGATTCCGGCGGTCTCTACGGCGGGCCAAATTTTATTGAACTGCCACGGGCGCTCACCGGCGTTGACGCCCGCATCATCTGCATGGCGGGGAAATTCTTCCCCACCGGCTGCCATAAGGTAGGGGCCGCTTTCGGCTGTCTTGTTCCCCGGCTGGTTACTGGTCAGTTTGACGCGGAGCGGCAAAAGGCGGTTTGGCCGTCGACGGGGAATTACTGCCGGGGAGGCGCTTTCAACTCCAAACTCCTGGCGGTTGATTCCATTGCTATTCTTCCTGAAGGGATGAGCCGGGAACGTTTTGAATGGCTTTCCAAGATTGCCGGGGAAGTGATCGCCACTCCGGGTACGGAATCCAACGTCAAAGAGATATTCGATAAAACCCATGAACTAAGGACCACCCGGAAGGATGTACTCATATTCAACCAGTTTGAAGAAATGGGAAACTATCTTTGGCATTACACCGTTACGGGTACGGCTATTGCCGAAGCCTTTGAAAGCATCCGGGGTGCAGACGGTAACTTTGCCGGCGTATGCCTTACCTCTGGCTCTGCCGGGACCCTGGGAAGCGGGGACTACCTTAAACAGCGATACCCCGCCAGCAAAATCGCCGTGGGGGAGGCTTTGCAGTGTCCCACGATCCTCAACAACGGGTTTGGCGCTCACCGGTTGGAGGGGATAGGAGACAAACACATCCCCTGGGTACATAACGTCAAGAATACCGATATGGCCATAGCCATCGACGACAAGGATTCTATAGCCATTCTGCGGCTTTTCAACGAGGCTGCGGGGAAGGATTACCTTGTAAAGGAAGCGGGAGTTTCCACGGAAAAGGCGGATCTCCTCGCGCTTATGGGAATCTCCGGCATATCAAACATGCTCTGCGCAATCAAATTCGCCAAGTACTATGAATTGGGACCTTCGGATGTGGTCGCCACGGTACTCACCGATTCCGTGGAGATGTATCTCTCCCGGATCGAAGAACTTCGTGACGAACAGGGAGAGTATACCACCCTTAACGCAGCGGCGGACTTTGCCGCAAGCCTCCAGGGCGAAGGCGCCGATAACATGCTGGAATTAACCTACCCTGAACGCAAGCGGGTACATAACCTCAAGTACTACACCTGGATTGAACAGCAGGGGCGTACCGCCAGGGAACTTGACGATCAATGGTATCGCCAGGAACTAACCTTTCAAGGCGTCCAGCGGCAGGCTGCGGAAATCGACATTCTTATCAATGAATTCAACGAAAAAACCGGTTTATTAAAATCCCTGTAACGTATGGGGTAGGGAGCGTTATGCATGAAGAATGTAATTTCTGCAGTATGCATTGATTGTGGTGAGGAACATGAGGCGGGGGAGAATACCTATACCTGTACGAAATGCGGGGGACTCCTTGAAGTTCAGTACGATTACGCCTATATCAAGCCTCGGCTGACTCGTGAGGTTCTTGCCGGACGGAAGGATTTTTCCATGTGGCGTTACCGGGAACTTCTTCCGGTTGAGGAAGACTCTGCGTTGACCCCCCTCCGGGTAGGTTGGTCCCCCCTTTACAGGGCGGACAGGCTGGGAGAAACTCTGGGCTTGAAAAATCTCTACATAAAGGATGACGGCCTTAACCCCACAGCGAGCCTTAAAGACCGGGCGTCGGCAATCGCCGTGGTCCGTGCCGCTCATGCGGGGATGAATACCGTGGCCTGCTCCTCGACAGGGAATGCCGCATCTTCTCTTGCGGGAAACGCAGCGGCAATGGGGCTGCGTTCCTTCATCTTCGTACCTGAACGGGCGCCTAAGGGCAAAGTTGCCCAGCTTCTTATTTTTGGCGCTCAGGTGATAAGCGTCAAAGGCAACTACGAGGATACCTTCCGGCTTTCCGCCCTGGCTATCGAAAAGTGGGGCTGGTACAACCGCAACGCCGCCATCAACCCCTACCTTTCCGAGGGAAAAAAAACGGTATCCCTAGAGATCGCCGAACAATTGAACTTTAAGGTTCCGGATTACGTAGCGGTCTCTGTAGGGGATGGTTGTACCATCGCCGGCGTATGGAAGGGTTTCAAAGATTTCTATGCCATCGGGCTCATAAATAAGCTTCCCCGCCTCATCAGCGTACAGGCTTCGGGCTGCTATCCGATAAACCGGGCATTTGAGACGGATCGACCTATTGAGCGGATGGAAGAAAACACCGTGGCCGATAGCATCGCCGTAGGGGTTCCCCGCAACGGGGAAAAAGCCCTGAGGGCAATCCGGGAATCAGGCGGGTTTACCGTTAATGTTTCCGATGAGGAGATAATCGGGGCGATGCGGCTCCTCGGCAAGACGAGCGGCGTATTCGGCGAGCCTGCCGGCGTAACCGGTACGGCGGGCCTCAAAAAGGCTTTTGAAGAGAAGCGTATCCCCCCTGAAGCAACCGTGGTGTCAATCGTAACCGGCAACGGCCTTAAAGATACCGTATCGGCCCATCGCGCCGTAGGAGAACCCCTCCAAATCCCCCCTGATTTAGAGATGCTGATAAAAGAGTTTGACCTAAATGAGATACGCCCTTAAGAGTCTGTTGAGCTTCGCGTATAAATAACATAAATATGAAATTGAGAATTTCCCAAACCCCGCGTCTTGAGTTCATTCTCCCCGGTATCCTTCATAAAAAGGGACCATCTTATATAAAAAAGGAGAATTTAGACATATAAATGGAGCATTCGGATATACAAATGGAGCATTCTGACATACAAATGGAGCGTTCAGGCATACAAATGAAGCATTTGGATATACAAATGGAGTATTTGTATGTCTAAATAAACCATTCTGCTCTCCGAATGGACCATCCTTATATCCGGATGGAGCGTTTCCGCCCGCACCTGAACCCGTTATGTGCTGTTCAGAAGGTATCCGCCTCAACCTCGTTGCCGCGAGGTTTTGGAACAGCCTCAATTTATTGCATATTTATATCTTGAAGGCTCCAAAGGAACCCCGTTTATCGATATTTTTTGAATGAAGGGTGCCAATTTTGTAAATACCGGTAAAATATCAACACTTCACAAGCGTTTATCCACAAAATTTGCACATATTTTTCTTTGCCCTTTGACTAAAACTGCCACAAGATTTAAATTGGGATGCAAGTTATATACTTTTTTATACAATTTACCGGGAAATTTGTAAAAAATAACCTGAAAATCACGGGTTTTCACATATATCCAATGACATTTCAATTATATGCCGCGTAACACACGATATTCTTAGATTGTTGACATAGTTGAATACATTGTGTATACATTGTGTATAAATTGCTTAATATCTAGTTTATATCAAATGAGTAAAATTTAGGCTTTACGGCACAACTATACATAGCATATTTGTGTTAGCTATTTCTTTATAATATAAAGAAATAGCTAAATATTGCCACTCAGCTATAAAGAGAAGAGCGTAAAAAAAGTGCATTGTTTTTTTTATCTTATCCTTGTGGATAACTTGTTAATATCATGGTCCGGCATGGGGATTCCGTATGGCTGAATGGGAATATAAAGTATTCTGGGAAGAAACCCTCAATATTATAAGAAACGAAAAAAACGAGCAAGAATTTGCCATGTGGTTCAACATTGAATACCTGCGGGCCACGGAAAAAGAGATTATAGTCGCCGTTCCTTCCACGTTTTACCGGGATCAGGTCAAACAGCGGTATCAAAATTATATCGAAAGTACGATAAAAAACCTTACCGGAAAGAAAATTTCCCTTGCATATGAAATAAGGCCCCGTAACCCAACGGAACCGGAACCCAACCCCAAAAAATCACAAATACCGAGTCCAAGAACCGCCGGGAGGGAGGCGGCAATACCGGTTTCAGATAATAAAAAAAACGACCACAAAGACCTCAATATGGACTATACGTTTGATAAATATATCATCGGTGATAACAACCGGTTTGCCGCCAGCGCTGCCATGGCCATATCCAAAAATCCGGGAACCTCCTATAACCCTTTCTTCATATATGGTGGGGTAGGGCTGGGAAAAACCCACCTTATGCAGGCTATAGGCAACTATATCCACGAAAACTCCGATAAGAAGATAATTTACATTACTGCGGAAAGCTTTACCAATGAATTCATCCATACCCTCCAGGAGAACCGTATGGGAATGACGGGATTCAAAAACAAATACCGGTATGTAGATGTCCTTCTTATTGATGACATCCACTTTTTCGAAAACAAATGGGAAACCCAAGAAGAGCTTTTCCATACATTTAATGCCCTCTACGGCTCAAAAAAGCAGATCGTCTTTACCTGCGACCGTCCGGCCTCGGAAATGAAAAAGATCAATGAGCGGCTCCGTTCACGGTTTGAATGCGGCCTTAACGTGGACCTTCAGCCGCCAAATTACGAAACGCGTTGCGCAATCCTGAAGAAAAAAATCGAAAACCGGCGTATATCCATCCCTGACGAGGTCATATTCCTGATTAGCAAGAACATATCGACCAATATCAGAGATTTGGAAGCCGCCTTAACCAAACTCATAGCATACGCGGAATTGGTTGAAAAACCAATTACGGTAGATACCTCCTTACAGATACTTAAAGACCTTTTAACCGCTCCAAAACAGACGAATATATCTATAGACAGCATTATACGAGTAACGGCGGACTATTTTTCCCTGTCTCCAACCGATATCAAGGGCAAAAAACGTACCCAAAAGATAGTATTTCCCCGGCAGCTTGCCATGTACATAACACGATCTATCACCGAATTCTCTACGACCGAAATAGGCCAGGACTTTGGAGGCCGTGACCATACCACGGTGATGCATTCCTGTGAGAAGGTCGAAGAACGTATCAAGTCGGATCCGACTATGGAATCGACCATACAAACCCTCATCAGGATGATAAAAGAATACAACGCGAAAACTTGAAAACCTGTTGGTAAGGAGGGTATAATAGGTGAATAACTGGAATTTTGAATCAAATGTGGATAAATAGCTCATCTTTTCCCCGGATTGTTAATTCTCTAACTTATGTAGTACTATAGACTTATGGATATTTTCCACATATTAGAAGGACTTATTATTACTTCTATTATTATATATATTTATATAGGAATAAGGAGAAAAGAGTATGAATTTTACCTGTGAACGAGGCGTACTTCTGAAGGAGATCAGCATAGCTCAGGAGATAATATTATCTAAAAATGCCATTTCGATATTGTCGAATATTTATCTTGAGGCTAAAAACGATACCTTGCATATCAAATCAACAGATATCAAGGTGAATTTTGAGACCCAGATACCTATAGCTGTACAGGCGGAGGGGACTACTACCGTTTTTGGGGATAAATTTTTAGGAATTCTCAACTCCATCCCCGAAGGTGAGATGGAATTCAACCAGAATGACATGAATATCGTCATCAGGCCTCTGTCAAAGGACATAGAATTCCAGCTTAAAAGCATCGCCTCCGACAAATTTCCTGAATTTCCTGTTGCGAACCAGGATATGGAGTTCGAATTGCCGATTAAAGATTTTAAGGAGATGATACAGCAGACGGTTTTTGCCGTATCTGACGATGAAACCCGGTATTTCATGAACGGGGTCTTCTTTGAGAAGCAGGGCGATAAGCTCATTATGGTCGCCACAGACGGCAGGCGGCTTGCCTATATCTGCAAGGAAATGGGCGATGAAATAGCTGATTTTACCGGAGTCATTATACCGCCGAAAATTCTTACCGTCCTTCTGAAAAGATCTGGGGAAGAAGGCTTGGTTTCCATTTCCATTACGGACAAGATCATCTTTATCAAATTCGGTTTATACCAGCTTTCTTCTGTCCTGATAGAGGGTCAGTTTCCCAATTACCGGCGGGTTATACCCGAAAGTCAAAGCTATTCCTTCACCATGAGCCGCATGGAAATGCTGGACGCTTTACGGCGGGTTTCCCTCCTGGTGGAACAAAAATCCCGGCGTATATATCTCAAGGTTAGTACGGGGTATATATCCATCTCTTCGGAAGAAAGCGACATAGGAAACGCACGGGAAAATATAGCCTGTAAATACGAAGGGGAAGAAGTATCTATAGCCTTGAACTACCGGTACATTGAAGAACCCTTTAAGGCAATGACCGATCTGGAAGTAAGCATCTATTTTACCGAAGCTGCCCGGGCCATAACCTTAAAGCCCGTGCCGGAAAAGGACTTTTTCCATATAATCATGCCCATGCAGGTTGACTAATCCTTCTGGGTTTATGGAAAATTCGTGATCTTCTCTGGCTTGCGGACTATCTCCTTTAGAAATCTTTGTGATAATGAGGTTGAAACAGGGGGAAAAGACGTTTTTCTTGTTGGAGAAAATGGTCAGGGAAAGACAAATTTTCTTGAATCCCTGTACTTTTGTTCATATGCTTCCTCCTTTCGGGACGTCCGGGATGGAGATTTAGTTCGTGGCGGCGGCAAAAATTGCGCCGTTCTTGCCCGTCTTGAGGGGTCTCTGTACAGCCGTCTTTGGGTAAAGTATGAACATGCCAAAAAGATCATTGAGTTGGATGGAAAACGTCTTGACGACCGGAAAAAGCTGATTCAGATTGTGCCGTGTATTGTGTTCTGCCACGAGGACATGGAATTTGTATCTGGAACGCCGGAAGATCGTCGCCGTTTTTTCGATCAGACTCAATCATTATATGATTTAGTATACCTTGACGATCTAAGGAAGTATCGCAAGGTACTCAAAACCCGGAACGCCGTACTTAAATCCGGGGGGAACGGCTCTATTTTGGATACGTTGGATCCCCAGTTGGCTGAATACGGATTAAAGCTCATGGAGAAACGGGAAGAGGCGGTCCGGCATTTTTCCGGCATCTTTGGCCCCCTTTATCAGGAAGTTTCCGGTTTGGACGGTATTTCTATCCGATATAGCCCGTCCTGGAAAATGGGAAGCTCTGCCGGGATTATGGCGTTATTGGGGGAACGCCGGGAACAAGAGCGGGTTATGGGTGTTTCCCTTTCAGGGCCTCACCGGGACCGGTATGTATTTACCCGCCACGGCGCCGAATTTGCTGTCAGGGCTTCTACCGGGCAGCGGAGGCTTTTGGCTCTGCTTCTGCGAATAGCTCAGGCCCGCCGGTTTTCCTTCATGACAGGCAAGAACCCCATACTCCTGCTGGACGATGTGCTCTTAGAGATTGATACGGAAAAACGGCGGAGATTTATTGCCGCCATGCCCGAATATGATCAGGCTTTTTACACCTTTCTTCCCGAAGAACCTTACGAGCGGTACCGTACGTCCGATACGCTGGTATACCGGGTGGCGGACGGGGAACTTTTACGGATGGGATGAAAGACATGAGGTGGGGATTGTGAAAAGAGTTGGGGAAATTCTTTCGTTTTTTTTTAACAAGAGTCTAAGCGAGGATATGTTGGAAACGGCCGAGGGGTATTCGGAGCTTTTCTCTTCTTGGGCCGGTATTACCGAAAAAAATGGGATTCCCGCAGCCGCGTTTCATTCCCGCATCGTGGAGTTAGAAAAAGCGGTGCTTCTGGTGGAAGCGGATCATCCCGGATGGATCCAGATACTTCAGACCAAGCAGACCTATCTTTTAAAAACGGTGATCCGCCTTTTCCCGGATCTGGAGATACGAGGTATCTCCTTCCGTTTAAGTCGTGATCCGCTTTCGCTTTCCGCTGGATTAGTATCCGCCGGTTCTCATGTAAATCAGACCCCGGCTGTTTTTTCCGAGCAGCCCCCCGATCTCGCTGGTTACGAACCGGAAACGGCCCCTGTACCGGGAGTATACCGCGATTATTTTGAAAGAATCGAAGATAAAGCGTTTCTAGAAACGCTAAAACGATTGGAAAAGTTAGAAAGGCGGGGTAAAGCCCGGCAAAAGGACTAATCTTCCATGCCTGATATTTTCGGGGCGTTCTATACACCGTGCAACCTTTGTTCCCGCTCGTGCGGCGCGGATCGGGCTGCGGGCCTCCGGGGTTTTTGCGGTGAAACCGGGGAACTCCGCATCGCTGCGGCAACCATACACTGGGGTGAGGAACCGCCTGTTACCGGTCGGGGCGGGTCGGGAACCATATTTGTAACAGGATGTAACCTGGGCTGTGTCTTCTGCCAGAATTATCAGATTTCCCGGCAAGGGATGGGGCGGGTTGTAGAAGACGGCGAATTTGTCCGTATATGCCGTGCCTTGCAGGAAAAAGGGGCGGAGAACATCAACATAGTTACGGGAAGCCATGCGGCGCCGGCCCTGGCCCGCGGCCTTGCGGCAGCCAGGTCTCAGGGGCTGGTTATCCCGGTACTCTGGAATTGTTCAGGCTATGAAGGCCCGCATGTGCTTTCCCTGCTCTGTGATACGGTGGATGTGTACCTTCCGGACTTGAAAACCCTGGGTATTGAGGAGGCGCGGCGTTTTTTCAACGCACAAGACTATCCCGACCGCGCGAAGGCGGCCATTTTGAGGATGATGGAGCACCGGGAACTCCGCTATAGCGAAGACGGGACCGTACTTGTTTCCGGGGTTATGATCCGGCACCTGGTGATACCCGGCTTTTTGGAAGCCACCAGGGGCGTTCTCCGCTGGTTTGCGGAGAACGCGCAAGGCCGGGCCCTGCTTTCGGTGATGACCCAGTATACCCCAGCGGGCGCCGGTTATTTGGCGCCTGAGCGGTATATTCGTGAAGATGAATATGAGGCAGTTATCGGCTGGCTTGTGGAATTTGGGATAACCGAAGGTTTTTGCCAGGAGTTGGTTACCGGATCGGACTGGCTTCCGGATTTCAGCCGGGTAAATCCTTTTACATCGGTCCTGTCCACCCCTATTTGGCATTGGCGGGAAGGATTTATCCCCTACTAATACTTATGGGGGTCCGGGCATATGCGTTTAATTAGGAATAGGGTGTAACTGACGAAACAGGGCCGGACGTCTCTGTCGTTTGGAATCGGCGCAGGCTAAAGAAAGCCCTTGTAATGTATGCGCTGAAAAAATGAGATGTTATGCCTTTGAACGAGGCTGTCGAATTAATCGTTTTTGGAAAGGAATAGATTCCTTTTGCGGGTTTTTACCATTCGATCACCGATTTACTACCGGCAAGCCCGCTGTTCCCGCCTTTTCGCAACCCCGCCTTCCGCTCTTCCTCCCTAGCATCCACTCTCCGCCAGTATCCCCGGTATGCATTTCCCTGTGTTATGCACCATGCAATACAATAGCCATTGGATATTTACTTTTATTTTTGTCCTCAGCGAAAATCGGTTCATCTTCTTAT
>JAITLF010000257.1 GCA_031278025.1 Treponema sp. | reverse complement strand
GGGAACAGGGGCAGCAGGGGATCCGGGACCAGGAGCTTGCGGCTCACGATTACCTGCCAGAAGGTGGTGTTCACCATCTGGACCGCCCCCACCAGGGCCGCGATGATCAGGGAAAAAATGGTTCCTTTTGAACCGCCGATGATTTTAAGCACCCTTCCATAGCCCGCCAAAAGGCTCGCGACGCTCCTTCCCCTGGTTTCCTCACGCCGTATCATGCCGGTACGGGTTTCCTGGGAAAAACGGTAGAGCAGGAATATCTTCGCCGTCATCACGATAAAGGCGTTGAGGTAAAGGATTCTGATCGCCGGGACCAGGGTAAGCCGGGAAACCAGGATGGACGAGATGGGGGCGAAAAGGGCGGAAAGCTGGCCGCAGACGATAACCAGGGAGTAGATGCGGGTTACCTGGCTTTTTTCCGCATCCTCCACCAAAAGGCAGTCCCAGGAATTCTGCGTTACCTTGAGGGTCCCGTTAAACAGGGCCGCGGCAAGGAAAAAACGGAAATCCCGCGCCCCCATCCAGATAAGGCAGGGGATGCTCCAGGCGATAAAATCGAAGACCGCGGTGGTCTTCCGCCTGCCCAGCTTGTCGGTGATCACGCCGCCCGCAAAGCCAAAGATCACCTGGGCCAGCATCCCGGCGGAGGCGATAAACCCCACGCCGGCGTCTTTAAGCCCTAGGGCCAGCATGTAAACCGAAGCGTAGGGAAGGCAGAGGTTCATCGAAAGGCCCCACAGCGGTTCGGTATATACGCAGGCCCGTGGATTCCCCCGCAGCTCAACCAGCGTCGTTATCAAAAGGTTTTTCGCCATAGCATAGTGATTATCCGAAAGGAATCGGAAATGTCAAATCCCAACGGCAGCGGCGCCCCCTCCCCCCGGGGCGGGGGAATAACCGCGATAAACCGTTAAACCTTTGAGCGCCCTTTATAGCTCTTTGCGTGAGGGCAGGCGGGGTAGTATATATTTTCAAGACGATTTTCCTTTCAAAGTATATATCAATTTCTATTGTTATAGTTCATTGTCAAAAATATTCATTTTTTCGTTGACAGCGCTATGGGGCGGTGGTAAGCTAAATTATTAAAAAAACGCCTAACGGCAGGAATAGGAATAGAAAGAGACAGGAATAGGAATAGAACGAGACAGGAATAGGAATAGAACGAGATATAGAAAGAAAGAGAATAGAAGCGGAATAGACAATGGAAGACATACAGGACTTGTTGGACACGATAACGGCTTTCGCACGGGATAAAACGGAAGAAGGAGCGCCCGCCGTGTATATTCCCGAACTTGCCCAAACGGATCCTTCGTTGTTTTCCCTGTCTATGACCACCGTGGATGGGGCCTCCCGCTCTTCCGGAGACAGGGGCAGCCTTTTTTCCATGCAGTCCGTCTCGAAGGCGGCGGCCCTCTGTTTCGCCATCGAAGCGCTGGGCCGGGACCGGGTGTTTTCAAAAATAGGCATGGGACCCTGTTCGGAACCCTTCAATTCAATTATGAAACTGGAAATGTCTTCCTGCATCCCCCTGAATCCCTTCATCAACGCCGGGGCCATTGTGCTTGCGGGTATGCTCATCGAACAGTTTCAGGCGGCGGCCATCGCGGAAGTGATGGATTTTTTTTCCCGGCTTATGGGCCGGCAAAGCCGCGGCAGCCTGCATATCAACGAAGGGGTATACCGGTCGGAAAAAGGAACCGCCGACCGCAACCGGGCCCTGGCGTATTTTTTGCATAACGCCGGGACCTTGGGGGGGGATGTGGAAGAAGCCCTGGATTTGTACTTCAAGTTGTGCAGTATTGAGGTGAACACGGCGGACCTTTCGGTGATGGGGGCAACCCTTGCCGCGGGCGGCCGTAACCCGGTAAGCGGGGCCGAGATCATGAGCCTTGATACCGTTTACATCGTTACCGGCCTCATGAGCGTGTGCGGGCTGTACGACCAGTCGGCGGAATTCGCCGTCGAGGTTGGTGTTCCGGCAAAGAGCGGTGTCTCAGGCGGCATTTTCTGCGCCGTTCCCGGCAGGATGGGGTTGGCGGTGTTTTCGCCGCCGTTGAATAAAAGCGGCAATTCGGTAGCCGGGATTCTGGCGCTGGCGGCCCTGTCCCGAAAATTGAAATTGCGGGGAATATAAGTTAAGAAGGCACGCGGAAGAGCAAAAGTGCCGGATAAAACGGGGCAGGGTTTTGTGCTCTTCGCGTCAATCGGGGGTTTATGGGGCGGTATCCCATGATTGTATAATTATACGCCGCGATTGTATGTTTATGCAGTCCGATGTATAAACAGGACATTCCCGGTCTGGGGATTCTTTTAAATTTTTGGTAAGGAAGGTGTAGGTATGTCGAGCGCCATGTTAACCCAGTTATTGTATTGTTTTTGTGTGTTAAGCGCACTGTTGCTTTTGGGAACGCTCTTGCGGGGGCGTATCCCCGTCTTTAGGAAACTCTTTTTGCCCGCTTCGGTGATAGGCGGGTTTATCGGCCTTTTGATTGGACCGATTATCTGGAAGGGGGGCGGGATACCCTTCCCCAGGGAATGGATCTCCACCTGGTCCGCCTTGCCGGGGATCCTCATTGTCCCGGTGGTAGCCTCCACGCCCCTGGGGATGAAGTTTGGGAAATCAGGTAAATCCGCGGGAAAAACCTCCATTGATGTGATCAAGACCTTTGGCATTTTCTTCGGGATAGCTGCGGTGCAGCTCATTATCGGCATCGTGGTCCGGCAGATTTTTGCCGGCGGCCTGGGCCTCTACGAACCCTTCGGCTACGAGCTTCCTATGGGTTTTGCCGGCGGCCACGGGACCGCCGGAGTGGTGGGGAGCTACTATAAAGGCCTGGACCTTCCCTACTGGGAACTGGCCCAGGGGGTTACGACCACGACGGCAACCTTCGGCCTTATCGGCGGCATGATCATCGGGATCATCGCCATCAATGTGGCGGCCCGGACCGGGCAGACGGCGATCCTCACCAAACCTGGGGATATTCCCCCGGATATGGCTAAAGGATACCAGGGAGATTCGGCGAAACAGCAGAGCCTGGGGAAGGAAACCACCCTGAGTTCCTCCATTGAGTCCCTGACCTTTCACCTGTCGGTTATCCTCGCCGCCTGCGGCATCGCCTATATCCTCATGAACTTCATCAAATACGTTAAGGTCCCGCTGGTGAACCAGATCCCCATTTGGGCCTGGGCCATCATGGTCATGTTTGGGGTAAACTTCTGTATCCAAAAGGCGGGCATTGGGAACCTTATCGACAGTAAAACTAAATCCCGGATTGCCGGGGTCTGCTCCGATTACGCCATTACCGCGGCCATCGCAAGCCTCCCGGTACAGGCGATTATGGGGTATATCGTTCCTATTCTGGTTATGGTGGGCCTGGGGTATGTTTGTACCTATTTCGTCCTTTCTGTTCTCTTCAAGAAGTTCTTTGCCGACTGCTATTTTGAGCGCTTCATTTCCCTTTGGGGTACGTCAACCGGGGTGTTTCTTACGGGCCTTATGCTCCTTAAGATCTGCGATCCTGAGTATAAAACGCCGGTATTGAACGACTATTCCATGGGCTTTTCCCTGACCTCCGTAACGAGTTTTATTTTGATGCCCATTACCGTCAGCATGCTTTTGTATCAGACGTTTACCGTTAATCTCCTCTTCCAGATCGGCCTCTTGGTGATAGGCATGATACTGCTCCTCGGCGCGAGCGGGATTTCCCGGAGATTAGGCGGGCAAAAGGCGGGGGCATAGGGTATGGATAAGGCTCATCTGACCGCCTATGTGGAGAGCATCGGGGAACTTTTGACGGGAATCTCCGACTCAATCTGGGATTATGCGGAGACCGCTTTTGAGGAATACCAATCCGTAGCCCTGCTCAAGGAAACCCTTGCCCGGCAGGGCTTCGAGGTGGAGGACCAGGCCGGGGGGATAGATACGGCCTTTTGCGCCAGTTACGGCAGCGGGAAACCGGTGGTCGGCATCCTCGCCGAATACGACGCCTTGTCAGGGCTCAGTCAGAAGGCCTTGTCCGTTACGGCGGAGGCCCGCGGCGGGGGAGGGGATAACGGCAATGGCCACGGCTGCGGACATAACCTCTTTGGGGCCGGTTCCCTGGGGGCGGCCCTGGCGGTGAAGGAGTACCTTGCGGCGAATAAGCTCCCCGGTACTCTTAAGCTTTTCGGCTGTCCTGGGGAGGAAGGGGGATCGGGGAAAGCCTTCATGGCACGGGAAGGGGTCTTCGCGGGGCTTGATGTTGCTTTTGCCTGGCATCCTATGGCGGTAAACGCCGTCATGGAGTGGAAACTCCTGGCCAATTACCAGATTTTATACAAATTCCGGGGCAGGGCCGCTCATGCCGCCGCCGCGCCCCACTTAGGCCGGAGCGCCCTGGACGCGGTGGAGCTTATGAACGTGGGGGTGAACTTCTTGCGGGAACACGTCATCCCCGAAACCCGGATTCATTACGCCATCACCAATACCGGGGGCTTTTCCCCCAATGTGGTCCAGGCACGGGGGGAGGTGTTGTACCTCATCCGTTCCCCCCGGTTTCCCCAGGTGGAGGAGGTCTACCGGCGGGTGAACAAGATCGCCCAGGGCGCGGCCCTGATGACCGAAACGGAACTGGAGATTGATTTTATCAAGGCCTGTGCCGACGTGATCCCCAATAAGGTCTTGGGCCGGGTGCTTTACGATAACTTTACGGCCCAGGAACTTCCCCGGTATACCGAAGAAGAGCGGGCCTACGCGGCGGCCCTGGCGAAAACCTCCGCGAAAGCTCCGGGCGCGGAGGCGGCCATGTTCCTGCCCCCGGGGAAGGACGCGGCGGAATATACCAAACGCCTTGGGGAACGGAACCTCTGCGATCTTCTCCTGCCGTTTCACGATGACACGGCGGAACCTGTTTTCCCCGGCTCTTCCGATGTGGGGGATGTAAGCTGGAACGTACCCACCGCCCAGATCGCTGCCGCCTGCTACGCCCTGGGTACGGCGGAACATTCCTGGCAGCTCGTGTCCCAGACCCGTAGTTCTCTGGGGCATAAGGGGCTCCTGCTTGCCGCCAAGGTGATCGCCGCCGCCTGCGTGGATGTGCTGGAACATCCCGAACTTGCCGAAAAGGCCAGGGAGGAATGGGAGCGGCGCCTTGAGGGGCAGCCCTACCGTTCCGTCATCCCGCCTGAGGTAAAACCCCGGCCCATAGGAAAGCTGTAATACCCGCCGGGCCTCTCCCTGCTCCCTGCGGGGCTCTGCCCCGAACCCCGCCACTCCGGCGCGGACTTTGGAACAACCCTACGGGGTAATTTTTTTTTGGAGGAAACGATATGAGTTTCTTTGATGCGGCCAATCATTGGCTGCTCTATCTCTTGGTAATCATCGGGATTATCTTCGTCGCGGGGTTCTCCCTGATTTCCATGCGGAAATCCTGGAAACGGGCCATTGCGAAGGGATGGAGCCACGACAAATTGATGAGTCTGGTTAAGATGACGGTTTCAACAACGATTGTGCCGTCAATTTCCATCGTCATCGGGGTGTTTTCCCTGGTTGCCCTCCTGGGCATCCCCTGGCCCTGGTGGAGGCTCTCGGTGGTCGGCTCCCTGGCCTACGAAACCATGGCGGCGGATATGACCGTCAAGGCCGTGGGGCTTGACCTGACCCGGCTCGGCGAAGCAACCGCACGGGACTTCGTGCTGGTAATGTACGTGATGTCCTTAGGGATCATGGGGGGTATGTTCGTCTCGCCCTTTGTTACCAAGTCCATCCACCTGGGCTCCATGAAGATGAAGACCGGGGACAGGCGCTGGGCCGCCCTGGGAGGATCGATTTTCTTTACGGTGATCCTCTCGGTTTTCATCGTGCCTATCTTTCTCAACTTCAGGACTTCCGGCTATATCCAGATGCTCACCTTTATCACCAGCGCGGTAATTGCCGTCCTGTTGAACCGGATAGCCGCCGGCAGGCTGGCTTTTCTCAAGAGCTTCGTTCTGGCCCTTAGCCTCATCCTCGCCATGGCATCGTCGGTGCTCTGGAACGCTATTTTAACCTAAGGAGTAATCATGAGTGATACCAACGAAAAAAGCTCTCTGCCCGGCGCCCTTATCATGGACCCGGACAGCAGGGCCCATCTTAACGCCATGCACCGTCTTGGCCGCATCGGAATTGTATGCGCCATCATCCTTATGCTGGGGATTCCCACGGTAGTGGGGGTCTACTTTAACGCCTTGCCCTCAGTCCTCCAGATTCTGACCACGGCCGTCGGCCTCCTTGCCCTCTTTGTTCCCGCCGCGTTTTCGGAAACCATCGCCTTTTCGCCGATCCTGGGCAGTTCCTACTATCTGGCCCAGATTACCGGTAATATCTCGAACCTGAAGCTCCCGGTGGCAAAGACCGCCCTCCAGATTCTTGACGTGGAAGAGGGTACCGAAGATGCCGATATTGTTACCTCTATCGCGGTGAGCGTGTCCAGTTTTGTTACCATTTCGGTCATCGTGATAGGGGTTATCCTGCTCCAGCCCCTGCGGCCCGTGTTGAACCTGCCGGTGTTCAAGCTGGCGTCGGGCAACATCGTGCCGGCCCTGTTCGGCTCCCTCTTCGTAGGCTCCCTGGGAAGCAAGATCGGGGGCGGTATCACCTGCCGGGGACGCTGGAAGGGCGCGGTCATTCTCTTTGTGGTTGTGGCGGTAGTCTATCTTATTGTTGTCTACGGCATGAAGAACGCTATGGGATTTTCCCTCTACCAGGGCTTCCTGATGCTGGCACTGATCCCCATCGGGTGGTTTGGCAACAAGTGGATGTACAAGACCGGGCAGATCACGGTTCTGCTGCCGGGAGAAAAGTAGGGGGACCCTATGGGAGACAAAAAACGGATTGCCGGGTTAATTGATAAAAAGGCGGCGGTCTTTACCGCCCTGAACGATAAGGTCTGGGAATGCGCGGAGATACGGTTCGGCCTTAGAAACTCCGCCGATGCGATCTGTGAGGCCCTGGAAGGGGAGGGCTTTACCATTGAGCGGGGCATCGCCGGCATGGCCCACGCCTTTATCGCCTCCTGGGGAAAAGGCGCGCCGGAGATTGGCATCCTGGGGGAATATGACGCCCTGCCGGGCTTGAGCCAGCAGGCGGGGCTCCCGGAGAAGAAGCCCGTGATACCGGGGGGCAACGGCCACGGCTGCGGGCATAGCGCCCTGGGCGCGGGGTCGGCGGCGGCGGCGGTGGGAATCAGGGATTATATGCGGGAGCAAGGGCTTCCCGGCACGGTGAGGTATTACGACTGTCCCGCCGAAGAGTCCGGTTCCGGCAAGGCCTACCTTGCCCGCTCCGGCGTGTTTACCGGCCTTGACGCGGCTCTTACCTGGCATCCCATGATGGAAAACTCGGTGTGGACCATGAGCAGCCTTGCCAACTACCAGATATTCTTCAGCTTCAAGGGAAGAAGCGCCCACGCCGCCGCGGCGCCCGAAAACGGACGGAGCGCCCTTGATGCGGCGGAGCTGATGAGCGTCGGGGTAAATTACCTGCGGGAACATATCATCCCGGAAGGCCGGATTCACTACGCCTATACGGATGTGGGCGGCGGCCTTCCCAACGTGGTGCAGGCGTCGTCGGAACTCCTCTACTTTATCCGCGCGCCCAAGCCCGCCCAGGTACAGGGCATCTTTGAGCGGGTCTGCGACATCGCCAAAGGCGCGGCCCTGATGACCGGGACAACCATGTCCCTCCGCTGGGACAGCGCTACGGCGAACTACCTGGTGAACGACACCCTGGGTAAGGCAATGCACGCCAACATGACCGCCCTGGGGCCGGTTACGTGGGCCAAAGGCGAACTCGACGTTGCCCGTTCCTTCCAGGCCGCCCTGGACGAAGGGACGGGCAAGAATATCCCCGCCGCGGTTGCCCGGTATTTTCCCAGGGCGGCCCGGGCGGAGCTTGAGGCGATGGCCGCCAAACCCATCCTGGACGATATTGTTCCCTACCAGGAAACCGACCGGGTATTGCCCGGCTCAACCGATGTGGGGGACGTAAGCTGGCAGGTACCCACCGCCCAGGTCTTTACCGCCTGTTATCCCCAGGGAACCGTGTCCCATTCCTGGCAGCTTACGGCCTGCGGGAAGTCGTCCCTGGTTCATAAGGGCCTTATCCAGGCGGCGAAGATAATCGCCCTGACTGCGGCGGATATTCTGGAGAACCCCCGGCTTGTGGCGGACGCCAAAGCCGAGCATCTCAGGCGGCTGTCCGGCGAAAGCTACCGCTGCCCAATCCCGCCGGAGGTTAACCCCGAAGAATAAGGCGCTGCGGCGCTTGAACCTGGGTTTGCGGCGCTTTAGCCCTGGCCGGCTTTAAAAATCTTTTCGATTTGTTCTTCCAGGAAGAGCAGGGATCCCCGTTCCACCTGATAATGATAAAAGATGGGACGGTGGCTTTCCGTGCAGAACCGGATAACCGTA
>JAITLF010000154.1 GCA_031278025.1 Treponema sp. | reverse complement strand
CTTCCTGCTCCGCGTCCTGCGCCGCTTCCTGCGCCGCTTCCTGCGCCGCTTCCTGCGCCGCTTCCTGCGCCGCTTCCTGCGCCGCTTCCTGCGCCGCTTCCTGCGCCGCTTCCTGGGTTCCGCCGGTAGTCTGCTTCCCGTCTTCACCGTCTTCGCCGTTCGCCGCGTTCTGCGCCGCTTCCTGGGTCCCGCCGGTAGTCTGCTTCCCGTCTTCACCGTCTTCACCGTCTTCGCCGTTCGCCGCGTTCTGCGCCGCGCCCTGCGCCGCTTCCTGGGTTCCGCCGGCGGCCTGCTTCCCGTCCCCGCTATCCGCTTCTTCCTGGGATGATGAGTCAGAGACCATTTCCGCCGCGTCCGATCCGGTCAGTACGGAACAGCCGGTGATGGCAAGCATCAGAAGCAGGATGCCTCCCCAAACTATCGGGTTGGAGCGCCGAAGTTTTACTTTCATACGTGCCTCCTCAAAGCAACTTGAAAGAATTTCAGAACGCAGGATTTTAAGCCGGAACGTTCATCTGCTTCGTTATAGGGATCGGGGCGCCTGTTTTGCTTTAATCACCGGTAATCAAACTGAAAAAAATTCAGGTGGTGTTGCTGAAAGTATGATGCGCTGCGCATGGACATAATTGATGGGGATGGTTATTTGCCTGGTTCCATTTTACCATCGCCCTTTTTATGGGGGGACCGGGGGGTTCGGGGCAGGGCCCCGCGGGGAGCAGGGAGAGGCCCCCAGGGACCGGACGGCGCCCCCCGGCGGGTCCGGGCGGAGCCCCGCCTGCATACCGGCGGGGGGCGTGAAAGATTATTTGATTTGGATCAATTCCATCTCGAATACCAGAAACGTATTCGGCGGGATTACATTCCCGGCGCCCCGGTCGCCGTACGCCAGTTCCGGCGGGATAACCACCAGACGCCGTTCGCCCTGGCGCATGTCCAGGAGGGTCTCGTCCCAGCCGGGAATCACCTGCTGGACGCCTACCTGGAGTTCCATGGGGCCGCCGTGGAAATCGGAGCTGTCAAAGACTTCCCCGGAAAGGAACATTCCCGTGTACCTCACCGCTACGGCCGCCCCTGCCAGGGGTTTCTCCCCGTTCCCCGCCGTGAGGATGGTATACCGAAGCCCGGAAGGGACCGGCGTCAAATCCGGGTATTTAGCCGCGATCCCGGCAAGCGTCTCTTCCCGCATGGCGCGGGCCTCCGCGGTTTTTTCCCGCAGCAAGGCGTCGAAAGCCGCCTGATCCGTCTTAAAGGCGGCGGCATCCGCGCCGCCGCGGATAATCGTGATCTTCGTGATGGCATCGCCCTGCTGTATGGCGTCCACCACTTCCTGGCCCCGGACCACCCGGCCAAAGACCGTATGTTTCCCGTCCAGCCAGGGAGCCGCCCTATGGGTGATGAAGAACTGGCTTCCGTTGGTTCCGGGACCCGCGTTGGCCATAGACAAAACCCCCGGGCCATCGTGCTTCAAACCGGGATCGATTTCGTCAGGGAAACGGTATCCGGGACCGCCCGTACCATTGCCTACAGGATCGCCGCCCTGGATCATGAAGTCGGCAATGACCCGGTGAAAGGTAAGGCCGTCGTAAAAGGGCCTCCCCATTGAGGCGCTCATCTTCCCTTCGGCCAGGGCCGCAAAATTGCAGACCGTTAACGGGGCCTTTTGATATTCCAGGCGGACCACGATGTCTCCCCGGTTTGTGGCGATTTGGGCGAATACGCCGTTTCCCAGCCCGGCGGCTTCCCGTACCGCCGCGTCCGGAACTTCCTCCGCTTTCCGCGAACAACCGGTCAGATTCCCCATTCCGGCCATAAGGGCCACTAACATACCGGCTAGTGTGTACGTGTTAAACAGTTTCATACGAATAATTTAGCATGACAGACGGGAGAGAATCGCTATCCCGTTACTCGTCCCGATACGGTCCGCGCCGGCGGCGAGCATGTTCGCCGCGTCATCAAAGGTTTTTACGCCGCCGGAAGCCTTAACGCCCATGCCGGCGGGGACGCTTTCCCGCATCAGCCTAACGTCCGCTTCCACTGCCCCGGCGGTGGAAAAGCCCGTCGAGGTTTTCACAAAATCCGCCCCGGCATTTTGGGCAAGCCGGCAGGCCAGGACCTTTTCTTCACGGGTGAGCAGGCACGTTTCGAGGATCACCTTAAGGAGGCGGCCCGTACAGGCCTGTTTTACCGCCCGTATATCCTCCTCAACCGCGCCGGCGTTGCCGCTTTTCAGGAACCCGATGTTGATCACCATGTCAATTTCATCGGCGCCGTCTTCCGCCGCGATACGGGCTTCTTCCGCCTTTGCCGCCGTGGACATGGCGCCCAGGGGAAACCCGGCTACGGCGCATACCTTTACGCCAGAGCCGGCTAACCGCTGCTTTGCGCGGCTTACCCAGCATGAATTAACGCACACCGACCAAAAATGGTATTCCCGCGCCTGGGAACAGAGCGTCTCAATGTCCTGTTCCGCCGCGGCGGGTTTAAGCATGGTGTGATCAATTTTGGCGGCGAGTTCTTCTCTTGTCATCATATTTCTCCCTTCATTCTTCATCGTGCATGAAGCATGAATGATAATTTCTCCTTCGTCTATCACAGGGAGCCTCCGGCGCTGCAAACACACGGTTACGCCCCGTACACCGCTCTTTACCGGTCATAAACCAGGGTTTCCTGATCCCAGACCTCATTTCTTGAAGTTCCAGACCTGAGTCTTGAACCTCTAGACCTGGGTCTAGAACCTCTAGACCTGGGTCTTGAAGTTCCAGACCTGGGTCTTGAGGTTCCAGACCTGGGTCTTGAACCTCTAGACCTGGGTCTTGAACCTCTAGACCTGGGTCTTGAGGTTCCAGACCTGGGTCTAGAAGTTCCAGACCTGGGTCTAGAAGTTCCGGACCTGGGTCTAGAAGTTCCGGACCTGGGTACGAAAGTTCCGGACCTGGGTACGAAAGTTCCGGACCTGGGTACGAAAGTTCCGGACCTGGGTCCATGTACGTTTACAGGATCAATTAGCAAAACAGTTCTCACCGGATAAACCGGGGGCAGGGGAGAGGAAAAGCGAAGGAACCGGGCGCGTTACCGCGGGCATTGGGAATACTTCGGCGTTGTTAAGCATGAGGGAGAACTATCACCTGGCCAGGAAGGCTCTCTCTACCCGGCGGCGGACCCGCGCGGCCGCACCCGAAGAGTCCGCTGGCAGAGACGGCTGTGGGAGAATCTATGCCGGGAGAGCCGGATGCTGTATGGGATCATGCTGCCAGCCATAAAAATCACGCGCCTCCCTTCCAGGAATATACGGAGGCCGTTTTTCGTTAATTCTTTGCAAAACTGTACGCTTACGGATGGGCTTAGGGCATCGCGAGGGCTTCCCGCGAAATTCCAATTTTCCAAGCCCCCCACAGCGGGGCAGAAACTTCCCACGGTCAACGCGTTAAAAATTTTCGTCCGCGGATTACCCGGATTTTACCGATTTAAGCGGGGCCGTGGTATAAAAAATCCGCCTAATCTGTGGACCTTTTTGGCATTCAGCCGCCTGCCTGGCGGCGGCGGGGGACTTTCCCCGCCGCGCTTAAAACGTAGCCACTACGCTGCCGTTCCACTTGTTGTTTATGTAATCCTTGATCTTTTGGGACAGCAGGGCCTGTTTCAATGCCTGTATTTTGGGGGCGTTTTCGTTCCCCTTTGCGACTACCACGATATTGACATAGGGCGAATCGGCGCCTTCCAGGATAAGGGAATCCTTGACCGGGTTAAGGCCGGCGTCCAGGGCGTAATTGCCGTTGATCACCACGGCGTCTACGTCCCCCAGGGCCCGGGGCAGTTGAGCGGCATCAAGTTCCCGGAACTGAAGGTTCTGGGGATTCGAGGCGATGTCCTGAACCGTGGCCGAAAGCCCCGCCCCCTGGCGGAGGGTGAGAATCCCGTTGGCCTGGAGCAGGAGCAGTCCCCGCCCGCCGTTAGAGGGATCATTCGCAATGGCCACCGTCGCCCCGGAAGGCAGGTCCGCCGCGGACTTGAACTTGTTGGAGTACAGGCCCAGCGGCTCCACATGGACGCCAAAGGCGTTTCCCAGTGCCGTGGTCCAGGCATCGTTAGACTCCAGATAGGGAAGGTGCTGGAAGTAATTGGCATCCAGGTCCCCGGCTATCAAGGCTTCGTTGGGCTGTACATAATCGTTGTAGATTACCACCTTAAGGGTATACCCCGCACGGGCTAAATCGTCCTTGATCAGTTCCAGGAGTTCCCCATGGGGCGTGGGTGTTGCCCCTATGGTCAGGCTTGAGTCCGGGGCATCCTTTTTTCCCCCGGCATCCGCGTTCTGATTGATAGTCAGAACCAAAGCGCCCGCGATAAGCAGACTGATGAGCATCTTTTTCATACTAATCCTCCATAAATAATGTGCTTCATGTTTCCGTAAGCATACAGATTAGTCAATACCCCGAATTGCGTTATCAGCAATTTTGTACCGGGTATACCAGCCGCTAACAGGCTCGTATTGGGATAGAGAATGAGACAATGCAACGAAATACAACGTATACGGCGAAAAATTAGCCCCCGACCCGGCCGCTATCCAGGGCGTTAGCTTCATTGACAATGAGAAAACCGGTGAGCTGCCATAACCGCCACTCGAAATTCCGGATTTATAGGCAAATCCGTATCATAGAGTAACGGCTGATATTGTATTAGCGGGTATATACTGGTTATACTTTGTATAGATAGCCTTCAGGTTGACGGGGAGATGCCGATTCTAAGAATTATACTTGTAGCAGGGGCGGTGCGTGGTAAGTAACAAAAATCATTCAATACATGCTCGCAATACGCCCGCAATGCAATTCGGCTCACCGGAAGAGCTTGATGAACAGGGGGTCTGGGCAAAAGACGACCTGGGTTTTATGCCCTTTGATAGGGAAACGGAGGACCAGACGCCGGCCATTGAAAGGGTGGATGCCCTGGAGGAGGATGAACCCGCCCCTCCTCTCCCCTCACCGGAAATTGCGGAGAAGGCCGGAGATCTTTCCACCCATCTCCTGATGAAGACCGTGGAGGAACTCTCGGCCATAAGAACGAGATACCCAGTGTGAAACAGGAACTCTATCAGAGCAAACATCCGGCGGTTGAGCCGGAGGAACAAACCGGCGGCGGCGGTAGTACGGATGCCGATGCGGGAATCGAATTACATCTGGATGATTCCGGCGGCTCAAACGAACTTGTTTCCGGCGATGTGCCGAATACCCAGGCAGAGACGCGCTCCTTAACCGCTAACGATAGGCTGGTGGGAAGTCTCGTCTATAAGTATTTGTTCCCCTCGATATTTTCTATGTTGGGAACACGGGTAAGCAGCCTTATCAACAGCCTGATCATTGGCCGCATTTTGGGCGCTTCGGGCTTGACTGTTATATCCCTGGTAAGTCCCCTGTCATTGGTTTATATGTCGATTGGTTCCCTTATTGGCGTAGGGGCATCTATTGTTTCCAGCATAGCATTGGGTAAAGGGGAGAAAGAACAATGCGCCCAGGTATACACCCTCTCCTATCTTATTTCAGCCGGGGCCGGGGTAATTCTGACTGTTGCGGGATTGCTTAACCTGGAGAGGATCGTCGTGTTTCTTGGGGCCGACGCAGAGCATTTCGCCTATACCTATGACTATGTACGGTATTATATCCTGGGCGGGATGGGGATGATGTTCCTCTATATACCCCTTAACTATTTGCGTATTACCGGAAAACCTAGCCTGGCGATGACCATGTTGTTTTTGATGAGTTCCCTGAATGTGGCCGCGTTGGGTATCTTTGTCATTGTTTTGGGCATGGGTACCGGAGGAACCGCATTAGCATCGGTTACCAGTTCGACCCTCACCTTCTTGTTTGGGGTAAGCCGGCTGGTCGGAAAACATTCGCCTTTGAAACTGCGGAAACCAGCTGCGGTGGTTCGGCATAGTTTAGGTATCGTTGCCGCGGGAAGCCCTTCCGCGGCAAACAACGTCTGCCGGGCTATACAAATCCTGGGTGTAAACCTGCTCTTTGTCAGAATGGGAGCCGGCATGTACCTGCCCTGTTATACCCTGGTAAGCGCAAGTTCTGATTTTCTTTTAGCCATCATCCTGGGTGTTTCCCAAACCGCCCTTCCCCTGGTGGGTATTTCGTTTGGAGAACGGGATTTCCGCAGCATCCGTATTATCCTCAAAAAGGCGCTGGCTATAGGAAACCTGCTACTCGGCAGCTTGGGTGTGCTCCTGTTCCTGGTTCGGAATAAGGCGGGCCTTGTTTTTGGGATTCGGGATGCCTTCATCCTGGAAAATGCGGGAATAGGTTTTATATTTTTTGCGGCAAGCATTAATCTCGCCTTTATTAACAACGTCATTATCAACTATTTCAGCGCGACCCGGCGGGTAGTGATTGCCAATGGAATGGTGATCGCTCGTTTAGTGGTGTTTATGCTGGTCCCGGCGTATCTCCTTTTTCCTGCCCTGGGGGTGTATGCGGTGTGGATAAGTTTGATAGTAGGGGAGGTTGCAACCTTGTGCATGGCGTTTCTGGTAATCACCCTGTTCCATGCCAGGAATCCCCAGCTTTCCCGGTACCTATTACTAGACAGCGCCCGTATTGAAAACAACCAGGTCATTGATTTCTCTGTGCGAAACACCGCGGAAGAGGTAAACTTTGCTTCAATCAAGATAACGGATTTCTGTGAGGATAATAATATTTCTCCGCAAAAAACCATGTATATTAGTCTTTCTATTGAAGAGATGCTTATGATGATCAACCAGTATTCTCTTACGGCAGATAAAACTGAATATGTGGATATCCGTATTGTCATTACCCAGGATCATATCGTGTTACGAATCCGAAACCCCGGACGGTATTTCAATCCGGTGGAGTATTATCATGAGAACAAGGATACAGAAGAAGGATTTAGCCAGACCCTGGGTATTGCGATGATCGTGAAGATGGCCCAGGAAGTCAAGTACCAGGAAACCTTTGGGATGAATAATCTCATTATTATGATATCAAAAAACCAGACAAATAAGAAAACATAGGAATATTTCAAGTATGGTGATGAATGTGCGCAATAAAAAAGGTGAATCCCTCAACTTTAAACTCCGGTTGGCCCGTCCTGATGACGCGCCTCAATTAATCGCCTTGTTGATAAAACAGCACGGGAAAAACTACCCGGATCGTCAATTCTACGACGAAGCATGGATCCGTCAGAGAATTGAAAGGAGAACCATGCATTTTGCCGTGTTGGAACTTGCTGATGGTACAGTAGCAGGGATGGTTGGCGGGAATGAGGAAATTGTATTTTCTGGCAGTATTGTGTTTTTTCTATTAACCTTAGATCCATTACTACGTGGTTTTAGAGCAGGGGCTCATTTACATCGGTTTCTTTTGGAATCAGTGCAAATCGGTACCTATACTTGTATATATGGGTATTGTTTAACCCTTGATACCGCAAGCCAGAAAATTTGTACTGAGCTTGGATATTACATGACCGGTCTAGTTTTGAACCGGTATATTTATGATGCTACTGCCAAAAATCTTGTCGATTTATCGCTTCCACTCAAACGTACTCATCTTGTGGTTTGTATCCCGCGAGCAAAACAGGATGCGGGTATACTGTATGCGCCCCCTGCCCACACCGCTTATATTAGAGATGCTTACGAATCCTTGGGCGTCGCATATAGGTTCAGCAATCAGGAAGAAACTAAACTTGGGACGATGCCTTCCCTCGTTACCATTACCCCGTATGAAGAACACCGGTATTGCGAATTACTGGTCAAGGAAACGGGTCATGATTTTGCGCGCATCCTTGAGGATGTGCTGAAACACTACGGCGCTCTAGAACAACAGACCTTCAATGTGTTTATCAACCTTAACGATCCCGGTTGTCCGGATGCGTGCCGTTTATTAGAAGAACAGGGTTTCTTCTTTACCGGACTACAGCCCTTATCAGGTCAGTACGAGTATATGATCATGCATTATTCTCCCCGACTGCCAGTGCTTTTTGATAAGATTGCGGTTGTTCCGGAATTTAACAAACAATTCAGCGTTATTCAACATAACTACCAGGAGGTGCGTGCGATATGACCGGAAAAATTAGAATCAAGGTACTTAGGGTAATTTTATCCACATCTTTGGGGACATTGCTGCTCTTAAGTATTACCAGTCTTGTGGGTGTTTTTAACATGCGTCAGACGGTTCTCGTACACAGCAGTCAGTTGGGAGGATCTGCGGCGCAGAGCAGTCTCGACGCCTTAAAAACTCAGGTACAGCAGCAACTGGTAAGCCTTGCCCAGGATAAAGCGCTGCTTACCGATGAAGCGCTCATTGCCATACAGAATCAGACTAAGATGGTAGCAGAGATCGCAAGCCATATTTATACACATAAAGACCAGTATAGACCTAGGGTCATTGGGTATTTACAGCCCAGTGAAGTAGGGACCACGGTCCCGCATATTAGGACCGCGCCGGGGGTTTCCTTTCAGGATATCCAAACCGAAGTCTACCTGGCGGCTAATGTGGGGGACATGCTCCGGCAGATCACCGTAACAGATTCAGGGATTACCGCTAGTTATATCGGCGGAGAGGCCGGGTATTTTATCACGGTGGACAAGGGCGCTTCCGGACCTAACCGGACTAATTACGATGCCAGAACCCGAGACTGGTACACAAAAGCCAAGGAAAAGGATGCCATCATTTGGACTGATATTTTTGTTGATTCGTCAGGGAGGGGCGCTAGTATCTCCTGCGCAATGCCTTTTTATGACCTTTCAAACGGGGGACGGGTATTTAAAGGGGTGGCTGCTAGTGGTATGTCTTTATCGGAGAACGTAAACCAGATTATTGATTCCACCAAGATCGGAGAAACCGGTTACGCCTTCTTGCTGAATAATGAGAGCGGGGAAGTGATCATGAGCCCCAAGAACGCCGATATCCGTGTTGACGAAAAAGGTGCTATTCGGGGCGAAGATTATCTGCACAGCACCAACCTGTCCCTGCGGGAACTGGCGCGGCGGATGATAAACGGGGAGTATGGTCTTGCGGAAGTTGAAATGAACGGAGCTGCGGTGTACGTCGCCTATCATCCCTTGCGCGCCATTAATTGGAGCCTGGGCGTCGTGGTTCCCATTGAGGAAATCATCGCTCCCGCAAGGCGTATCGGGCAGAATATCATAGACCTTACGCAGATTGCCTCGGTCCAGATTGATCGCAGTATTTTGCTGATGTGTTTGATTCTGGGGATGGTCATCATTCTTGCGGTAAGTATAACCTTTTTCTTGGCCTTCCGGTTATCCAACAGTCTTACTGCGCCTATCATTTCCTTGAGCGACGGAGCCGTTACAATCGGTGCCGGGGATCTCAATCACCGCTTTGACATCAAAACCGGGGACGAGCTTGAAACCCTCGCAAAAACCTTCAACGAGATGGTCGAAAATATCCAGTACATCAGCGCGGAAAAAGAACGGATCGGCGTGGAATTAAACGTGGCCACCGAGATACAAACCAGTATGCTGCCGTGTATATTTCCTCCCTTCCCTGATTATACGGAATTCGATATATATGCGGAGATGCATCCGGCAAAAGAGGTGGGCGGGGATTTCTACGACTTTTTCCTGGTGAACCAAAACACGCTGGCCGTGGTCATTGCGGATGTGTCCGGTAAGGGGGTGCCGGCGGCTTTGTTTATGGTTATCGCGAAAACCATAATTAAGAATCAGGCCCAGATGGATAAACCCATTGATGAGGTTTTTTATGCGGTGAACAATCAATTATGCGAAAATAACGATGCCAATATGTTTGTTACCGCGTTTATCGGCTTTTTGGAGATTAACACCGGAAAGTTCACCTACGTGAATGCCGGGCATAATCCTCCGGTCATCAGGCATGGGGATCAAGGGTTTACCTGGCTTGCCACGAAACCGGGTATCGTCTTAGGGGCCATGCAAAATGCGCGGTTTAAGATGATGGAGACGGTTCTCGACGTAAAGGATATCCTCTTTTTCTATACCGACGGGGTGAGCGAAGCCATGAATCCTCAGGCCGCCCTGTTTGGTTCCGACCGTATTCTGGATGTTCTCAATGCCGGGATGGCGAGGAATGATAACCTTACTATCAACAACTATCTCAAGGATATGCTGAATGATATTGATGCGTTTGCCGATGGCGCGGAACAGGCCGATGACATCACCATGATGATACTCCAGCGGAACATGCCAGCATCACCGGGAAAAAAATAACACCCGCAAGCAGCCCCGCAGGTTGCTGCCCAGCACCCGCAAGCAGCCCTGCGGGGTGTTGCCCCCCTCCCCCGACAGCGCCCCAGCCGGCGATACCGTAAAACTGCCGCCGGGCGTTCCCGCTTACCGTACCGCTTACCGCTTGGCCCAAAGGCGGCGGCTGACGGCGGTTCCCGTAAGCTGCACCCCTTCCACCAGAAGCAGGATGATGATCACCGCTCCCAGGGTTATGTCCATGCGGAACCGGTAGTACCCGTAGTTTATCGCCAGGGTCCCCAGGCCCCCGCCGCCTATGGCGCCCGCCATAGCGGAATAGCCAATCAGGTTGATGACCGTCAGGGCCAGGGCGGATACCAGGGACGGCAGGGCTTCGGGGATCAATACCTTGCGGACGATCTGGAAGTTGGCGGACCCCATGGCACGGGCCGCGACGATCACCCCGGCATCCACTTCCTGGAGGGCCGACTCGGTAACACGGGCTACAAAGGGGGCCGCCGCGATAGACAGGGGGATGATGGCCGCGGTGGGGCCTATGCTGGTCCCGACGATGAACCGGGACAGGGGGATAAGCAGTACCATCAGGATGATGAAGGGCAGGGAACGGAGCAGGTTCACGATTCGGGACAGAACGGTGTAAACCAGGGCCCGGGGGGTTAAGCCCGCCGGCGACGCGCAGTACAGGTAGGTTCCCAGGGGGAAACCCAAAACGCAGGAGAGCAGCGTAGCCGCCAGCGTCATATAGACGGTTTCCAGGGTCGGCTGGGGAAGCAGCCTGAGAATTTCCAGTATACGGCTAGGCATAGACCAGCTCCCGTGCGGCGGCGGTCTTGGGGTTTTTGAACACCTCGTCAACCGTACCCTGCTCCACGATGCGCCCCTCGTCCAGAACCGCCACTTCTTCGCAGACCGCCCGGATAACCTCCATCTGATGGGTGATGAGGGCCACGGTGATCCCCAGCCGTTCATGCAGTTCCTGAATCAGCGTGAGGATGGAACGGGTGGTCTGGGGGTCCAGCGCGCTGGTGGCCTCATCGCAGAAGAGGACGTCGGGATAGGCGGCCAGCGCGCGGGCTATGGCAACGCGCTGCTTCTGCCCGCCGGAAAGCTCCTTGAGCCGGGCCTTCCGCTTGTCCGTGATGCCCGTCATCTCCAGCAGCTCTTCAACCCGCTCGTGTATGCGCTTCTTGTTGAAACCCGCGATTTCCAGGGGGTACCCAATGTTCCCCGCCACGTTTCGGGAACTAAGCAGGTTGAAATTCTGAAAAATCATCCCCATCTTCCGCCTCCTCATCAAAACGTCCCGTCCCCGCAGGGTGTCTACCCGTTTATCCCTGTAGTAGATTTCCCCCTGATCCGGCGGCTCCAGAAGGCTCATGATACGCAGCAAGGTTGATTTTCCCGCCCCGCTCTTCCCGATGATGCCGTAGACGCTTCCCGCCGGGATATGAATATCCACGCCGTGAAGGGCGTTTACGACCGCGTACTGCTTCGATATTCCCTTTAGGGTTATCATCTCCGGTCCTCATATAGCGCATAATTCGAATCGGGATACATGTTAGTATTCCCGCCTTTCATCGTCAACATCAGAAACCCGGGTTTTTTGACCGCAAAAACACTTTTGTCCGCCGCAAACCTGGGTTTTCGTCTCGTACACCCAGCTTTACAACCCGTACACCGCTCTTTCCCCGCCGCAGGGCCCTGCCCCCGCCGCGCCGGCAGGTGCGCTGCCCGGGCTGAACATCACATAACCACCGGGGAGAAGGGAGGCGCCCGTTCCAGGACCGCGGCAACCCGGCGGTGTTCCGGCGCTAAAAGCTCCGGATCGGCCCCCAGTATGGCAAAGGCGTCGGTCCTGGCACGGGCAAGCTCCCCGGCGTCCCGGACCAGATCGGCTATCCCCAGGGCCAGATACCCCGACTGCTCGATGCCGGTGATCTGGCCGGGCCCCCGGAGTTTCAGGTCCTCCTCGGCAATGACAAAGCCGTCAGTGTTTTCCAGCATCACCTTAAGCCGGGTCTTCCCGTCTTCCGTAAGGCCGCCGCCTTCAGGCCCCTCATCGGAATAGACCAGGAAGCAGTAGGACTGTTCCCGGCCCCGGCCTACCCGGCCCCTGAGCTGGTGCAGGGCGGAAAGGCCGAAGCACTCGGCGTGTTCTATCACCATGCAGGAAGCGTTAGGCACGTCGACGCCGACTTCTACCACGCTGGTGGCTACCAGCACCTGTACTTCCCCCCGGCGAAAGGCTTCCATGGTCCTGCGCTTCTCCTCCTCGTCCAGCCGGGAATGAACCAGGGCCGTCTTATGCCGAGGGAAAACCGTTGTTGCCAGGCGTTCCGCCATTGTTTCGGCGTCTTTAAGGTCCCGGTTATCCGCCGCCTCGATAAGGGGGTACACAAAGTAGGCCTGCCGCCCGGCGGCGAGTTCCCGGCCCACAAAATCGTAGACCTTTCCCTCGTTGGATTCCCTGGCCAGGTGGGTCTTAACGGGCTTTCGTCCCGGCGGCAGGTCCCGAATCACCGACACGTCCAGGTCCCCAAACACCGTAAGGGCCAGGGTCCTGGGTATGGGCGTGGCGCTCATCATAAGGAGATCCGGCGTTCCCGGCGACGCGAGGGAGGACCGTCCCTTCGCCATGATTGCCTGCCGCTGGGTTACCCCAAACCGGTGCTGTTCATCCACCACCACAAGGCGCAGGCTCCGGTATACCACATCCCGCGAAAAGAGCGCGTGGGTCCCAACCACCATGTCCACATCCCCGGCGGCCAGGCTCTTGAGCAGCGGCGTCCTTCCCGCGGCCTTAATATTCCCCGTAAGAAAGGCGATCCTGACTCCCAGGGGTTCCAGGAGCGCCGCCGCGTTCTCGGCGTGCTGCCGGGCAAGGAGTTCCGTAGGAGCCATAAGCGCCGCCTGCCCTCCGGCATCGATGGCTTTAAGGGCCGCCAAAAACGAGACCAGGGTTTTTCCCGACCCGACATCCCCCTGAATGAGCCGGGCCATGGGGAAAGGGCCGTCCATGTCCCGATTGATTTCGGCAACGGCGTTTTCCTGACCGGGGGTAAGATCAAAGGGCAGGCGTTCCAGAAGCCGTTTCTGAAGGGGCGCGCCGGAATCCTGGACGCGCCGTTCCTGGTATTCAGAAGGGCGGACCGTACCGCTCCCCAGGGACCGGCGTTCCATGGCCCGCTTCCCCACCAGCACTTCCAGGTAGAAAAGTTCCTCGTAGATGAGGGTTTTCCGGGCCGCGTCGAGTTCGCCCGCGGAGGCGGGAAAGTGTATGGCCCGTATTGCCTGAGCTTTGGGGAGGAGCGCGTCCCGGCGGGTGATTTCTTCAGGAAGCTCGTCCTCCAGCGGCGGGGCGTACTGGGACAGCGCCGTCTTGATAAGCTTTCTGAGCAGTCCCTGGGTAAGCCCCGCGCTCAGGGGATAAACCGGAAGGATGCGGCCAAAAACGCGGCTTGATTTGGCGGCGCTTTCCGCCTCCGGAACGCCGCCTTCCAGGGGTTCCACCTCGAAAACCGTGGACTGAATTTCGCCGTATTTATAGAAAAAACGGCCCCAAAGCCTGAACTGCCGGCCTATGGCAAGCTGTTTTTCCAGGAACGGGCGGTTGAAGCAGACCAGAACCGCACGGGCGCTTGAGTCTTCGACATATACCTTGAGGGTCTTCATCCCGCCGAACCCGAACCAGTCGTGGGCCAGGACCCGGACCACGGTACAGACTGCGGAAGAACGCCTGAAATCCGCCAGGGGTACGGCGACGCTACGGTCTTCCCAGTCCCTGGGGTAGCGGCAGAGGAGGGCCCCGACACTGGTAATGCCTGCGTGGGCAAGGGTCCTGACCGCCACAGGACCGGCGCCTTTGATGTGGTCCGACGGCATGGATAATTCCCGGAGAAACATGGCGGTCGCGGGCGGTATTACAGGGAGAGGCGGCTGAGTCCCCCAATCAAAAGACGCGCAAGGAAACTAAGGCCGAAGCGCAGGACCAGGAGAACCAGGATGGCGGTGATAAGCGAGGACAGATAATTGACCAGCCGGTCACGGAAGATGATCCGGTTGATGCGGTACAACACCGGCTGGGAAAGGGTGTCAATGATCCCCCAAAAGGAGCGGTACACATCCCGGCTGGTAAGGTAGGCAATAAGCCTGAGTACCAGGATGACGATGAAAAAGCCAATGATGAAGGATACCGCAGACCAAAGGGCGGAAAGGAGCATCGCCAGGATTATCCCCAGCGTGATGCGCCCGTACTGTCCCAGGGTCCCGAACACGTTGTTCGCCACAGACAGGACCGTCAGGGCAAGGATAGGGGAGAGGTCCAGCATACCAAAGCGCAGGGGAAAACGGCGGAACCAGTCCAGGTAGGGGTCAGTTATCCGGCATAAGAGTTCCACCGGTTTTCCGTAGCGGGATCCACTGAACCAGGTCAGCATGATTCTGACAAACATAAGGAGCATGTAAAGGCTCGTAAGGCTACTCAGAATGTTCATGAGGATATTCATAGCTTCAAATCTAGCAGATTTTTCGGGAGAAGTCGAGTATGATGGGGCAGGGCATTTGAAGCGGCCTCCGGCTTGCCGGCATTGCCGCCGCCGCGTAGTTTCCCGGTGAATCGCCGGCGAAAACTTCACCCCTCCCGCGGCCGCCGAACCCGGCCCCTTCCCGTCCGAAAAATAGTATTTCTGAAGCGGCAGTTGCGTTATGTCCGGCAAATGCGCGCCGATCCGGCTGTCGGTTAATCCCCGCATTTCGACCGGATACTACCGCCTGTCGCAATACGCCGTAAAACCGGTGTTTGCGTTTGGACACGATACCCGCACCTTTAAGAATGCGGCAGAGCGCGGCATAACCGGCGCTGATGGTTTCCCGCTCCTCAAGCAATTACCGAATTATCAGAGAGGGTGCAATTCTCCCTGATTATTCACGGTTCGTGGAAAAAGACTTGACAATAGTGGAGTAACCAATAGAACATATTCTTATACACCGTAAATGCTTTATAAAATATCCGGAGGGTCAAAATGGAAAAGATGATAGAAGCATTTAGGAAAATGATACGGGAAAAAGCTGAATTTAAAGCATACCGTAAATTGGTAGAATCATTGGCTGATGATTACCAATTTGTATTAAAAGAAATAGAAACCTATATGTTTAGTTTAATGATAGATGAATCTATGATGCCGGTTTTAATGAACACCGCAGAATCATTTGCCGTTGCCGCCGCCGATGGGCGTTCCGTGCTTTCTATTACCGGAGAAGATGTGGGTGCATTTTGTGAAAATATCCTTAAAAAATCTAATGCGAAAACATGGGCTGATAAATGCCGCGAGAAACTAAATAAAAACATACACAAACGGTTCGGAATTGGAAACGAATAAAATAAATGAATGAACCGCCCCGCCGCAGCGCGATAAACGTAACCCGGAGAATCACACGAGGTACTCCCGGTAAGCCAGCAGAATAATAACTTCACCAGGCGGGCCGCCGCCGGGCGCCCGTTTCGGCCATCCCACCTTTATTTCTTGCAACGAGCAAGAAAAAGAACCGCTGCGCGGAGCCGCGACAAGGACGGCGCGGCGTATTTTTTATTAGAGTATTAATTTATGTTCTCTTGATGTTTTCATATTGAATATCCGCAAATTGAATATCCGCAAAAATATTGTCAGAAGCATTCAAATCTTTTTTAACATGCAGCCTCACGGTGGATTCCAAAATACGGCAAGCCATTAACTTTGCAGCCGCCCATTGTTCAGCCGCATAACGGGTAACCCCGCGCTCATGCCCACTCCTGCGCGCCGTCATGCTTCATGTTCTCCGTTTGCCGGTTTGGTCCATCATCCGCATAAACGCGGCTTCTCCCTTTTCCACCCAGGCAGATACCTCCCCGCATCGGGGAGTTCTTTTACAGCCCCACGTTTTTAGGCGTCCCGGGCGCGTCTGAGCCGGACATGTTCGATGTCATAGCTGAACAACTCCCGCAGGTCGTTGAGTCCCAGGGCCATCAGGGCCATGCGGTCTATGCCTATGCCCCAGGCCGCCACGGGTACCTGTACTCCCAGGGATTCGGTTACTTCGGGGCGGAATATCCCGGAGCCGCCGAGTTCGAACCAGCCCAGGACCGGGTGCTTGATGTGGACCTCCACCGACGGCTCGGTAAAGGGGAAGTAGCCGGGAACATATTTCACTTCTTTGGCGCCCGCAACCTCAAGGGCGAACATCTCCAGCATCCCCAGCAGGGTTTTCAGATTCACGTCCTCCCCTAAAATGATGCCTTCGGTCTGGTAAAAATCCGGCAGATGGGTGGCATCCACCTTGTCATACCGGAACACCCGAAGCATCCCGAAGTACTTGCCCGGAATAGCAGCACGGGGCAGGGTTTTAGCGGACATCACCGTGCCTTGACTGCGGAGTATGAGCCGGTGGGTAAAGTCCCGGTCAAACGCGTAGTTCCAGCCCCGGCTCCCGGTAGTCCCCCCGTTCTCGTGGGCCGCCGCGACGCTGGATAACCAGGGTTCCTCAATGGCCCTGGCGTGATCCGGCTCGGCAATGCGGTACACGTCGTGAATGTCCCGGGCGGCATGAAACTGAGGCATGAACAGGGCGTCGGAATTCCAGAATTCCGTTTCCACCAGCGGCCCGTCGAATTCCTCAAACCCCAGGGATACGAGTTTATCTTTCACGTTCTCCAGAAATTGCGCATAGGGGTTAGTCCGCCCGATGATAAGCCGTGAAGGAGGTATCCGCACGTTGTAGGACCGGAAACGTTTCCCCTTCCAGGATCCGCTCTCCAGCATATCCGCCGTGAGGGGGCCTAGTTCATCCCCGGTGATCCCCGCCGACGCCAGGGCCGCCGCCAGCGCGTCCCTATCCACACCATCCTCACCGTCCGGTGAAAAGCCGAAGATCACCTGTTCGCGGTCCACTTCCCGAAAGGCCGCCCCCGCGGCGCCCCGCTTTCTGGCTATTCCCGCCATACGGCCAGCCTCGGCATCCGAAAGGCTGTTCCGGGCCAAAAGCCCGCCGGGGGCCGCGTCCGCCTTGTCCAGGAGCCCCCTGAGCAGGGCGAAGTATTCGGCGGCAGGACCCGCGGCGGGCCGGCCATTGGCCATCTGATCCGCCGGCACGGTAAGGATCACGCCTTTGCCCCCGTCCATGCCCAGAACCCCCAGCTTGGACAGGGCGCCGAAAGCGCTCCCCGCGTCTTTGGCATCCAGGCCCAGGGTCTGGGCTATCCAGGGCAACTTTTGCCCCGGCTGAATCCGGACCAGCTCAATGATCCGCTCCTCCGGAGACCCCTTTGTCTTCCATTCCCGGCCCAGGCCGGTTACTTCAAAAAAAACCGTGGTTTCCCGGCGTATCTCGCTGATGATGCCCTTTGCCGCAAGCCACGACAGGGCCTGGTTCCCGTTCCCCGGCTTAAAGCCCAGTTCCCTTTCCACCTTCTCTATGGAAAATTCATCCCCCTTCTTATAGTCCAGGATTATGCGAACTTCCAGGGGATGGAGATTTTTTACCATGCTTTGAATATCCATGCTGACTCCGATGGGCCAGTATAGCAAGGCTGAAGGATTCTGAGAATACGGCGCCCTGGTTAAACCGCAATGGTACCGGTCCCGCGAATGAAGGATCCTCCGCCGCTAGCAGACACGGGTCTGAAACTTGTAAAGGCGCCTTTGCGGTTCATAAAGGCGCCTTTGCGGCTCATAAAGGCGCCTTTGCGGTCAATAAAGGCGCCTTTGCGGTTCATAAAGGCGCCTGGATCGCTGCCATAGGATCCTTTAGGATCCTTTAGGATCCTTTAGCGCTCCTCCGGGTAATCCGTCCCGCGTTCCGTAACACGGTACCGGTACCATTGCTGAAACGGCGGTGTCCTCTTTTTCGTCTTTTTCGTATACTGGCCGCTATGAAATCTATAAGCAAAGAACTGTGGTTTAACACGAAAAAGCCCCGGGAGTTTATCAACATTACCTCTCAGGTGGAAGAAACATTGCGGGAATCGGGAATAAAGGAGGGACTATGCCTCGTGAACGCCATGCATATTACCGCCAGTGTTTTTATCAATGACGACGAGTCCGGACTCCACCATGATTTTGACGCATGGCTGGAAAAGCTGGCTCCCCACGAGCCGGTGGCATCCTACCGCCATAATACCGGAGAAATAAACGCCGATGCCCACCTGAAGCGGCAGATCATGGGCCGGGAAGTGATGGTTGCCGTTACCGGCGGGCGGCTGCATTTTGGTCCCTGGGAACAGATCTTTTATGGCGAGTTTGACGGGCGGCGCTCTAAGCGCGTGCTGGTCAAGATCATCGGGGAATGATGCGGGGCAGAGCGCCCGGTTACCGGGTAAATTTTTGTTGACAGGAGGCAAAAACGCCCTAACAATGAACCATTCAGTACTATCTGCCAGCCGATCAGGTATCGGCGGTATACTATAGAGGAGGCCGGCATGGCGCTAAAAGAATTGGATTTCCCTTCATTTAACGGCAGGGATACCATTAAAGCCTGGGTATATACCCCTATCAGAGAGCCCAGGGCTATTGTCCAGGTGGTCCACGGATTCATGGAGCATTCGCGGCGGTATTTGTACGTTATCCTCGAACTAATCGATGCGGGTTTTGTCGTTGCCGCCGATGACCATGTGGGGCACGGGAAAACCGCCGCCGATTCCGATACATGGGGGGATTCTGGCGGTACGGGGTATATGACTACCACGGAGGATGAAAAACGCCTTCACGACCTGGTATGCGCGTCGTACCCGGATCTGCCCTTTTTTATGTTCGGCCATAGCTGGGGCTCCATGATTGCCCGCAATTACGCCGCTCATTACGGCGCGGACCTTGCGGGTTTGATCATCTGCGGGACCCCGGGCAAATTAGAGACGATTTCCCCCTTAGCCCCGGTACTGACAGCCCGGATTGCCGAAGGAAAAGGGAAAGAGTCGGAACCGGAGCTGTTGGGTATGCTCTTTGCCGGCATGACTGACCGGTATGACAATCCCCAGACTCCCATTGACTGGATATCCGCCGATCCCGATGTAGTGAAGGATCACGCGGCGGACCCCTTTAACAACCATAAGCGGGTCCCGGACAATCAGTCCCTCTCTGAATTTGTTGAGTTGAGCGAGGCCATAACCGGCGTCCAATGGGCGGAACGGGTACCTGAAAAACTTCCCATTTACAACATCGCCGGGGATGGGGACCCGGTGGGCAGTTATGGCGAGGGAGTCTACGCCGTTTCCAACTGGCTTGCGAATACGGGACACCGCCATGTTAGTACCCACCTCTATCCCGGCCACCGCCATGAGATACATAACGACCGGGACATTCGGTACGAAGTTATCAGTGGGGTCATCAAATTTATCTACCGCATTATGTAAAATGATTCGCGGGAATACCATGATCAGCCGGTCATGGTATTCCTGAGCCGATTTTTTCTTTGAAGAATTCCTTGTCCGTTTCCTGATTACGTTCGACAATTTCACATTGAGTATACAGGGTCGAAAAATAGTAGGCGGCGGTGATTTCCCTATGGATTGTGCGTCATTTTGATACGCCGTAAAATCGGTAATGGATCAACCGGGGAAAAATGACACGCGTGGTTTGGCCTCAGCGTTTCTTCGTACCCTCTGTACCGGTTCCTTGTTTGCCGAAAGATGCCAAAGCCAGGGGATTAACAATCGTAATTTCTTATACTACAAAGAATTATGAAAATCAAACAGGTTTTTTAAGAAATTTGACGCTATTGCAAAATATGGCACGGTATTTGCTTTTATATAAATGAATAAGAAATCCGGCGGAGCCGGGGGAAACCCAAAGGTCCGCCAGATTCAACGCCGGAAACCGGCATAGTAGTTTCCGGCTGACCGGTAAACCGGTCTAAACCGCCGTTCCAACCAGGACGCCGGCGTTGCCGGGTGAGTTTGGAACGAACCTTTATCATACCCAGGAGGTATTGTATGAAAACTGTAGCTCTTCATCCCTTTACCATCGAGACGGCTCTTGATGACTTTGACCGGTACGTCGGTTCGGTCTTCGGGGAATCCCCCCTCGCCCCCCCGTTCGGGAAAACCAGCCAGGTACCGCCGGTCGATATCCGGGAAACCGACGACGCCTATCTGATAGAAGCCGAGCTTCCGGGATACGACGAGAAGGGCATCCGGGTCCAGATGGATGGAACTACCCTGATCATCGAGTCTAAAAAAGAAGAAGAAGGCGCCCGGGATGTATCCCCCAAGAAAGAGGGGAAGAAAGGAAACGAAGACCGGTACATCATCCGGGAGCGCCGGCGCGTTTCTTTCAGCCGTTCCTTCAGGCTGCCCGAGGACGCGGACACCGAGTCCGTCTCCGCCGGCTTCAAGAACGGCCTTTTGAACCTGGAAATTAAGAAGCGGGCGGGCTCCCTGAAACGGGTGATCCAAATCGGGTCCAGCCAGGAATAAGGGGTACCCGCAAAGAACCGGCGGCTAATGCCGCCGGCTCCTGGAAACATGCGCAGCGTCCGGCGGGGAGCCCGCCGGGCTTTTTTTATGCCTCCGGTTTCCGGTCTTCTTCCGCTTCTTCCGCGAGTCTGACCAGGGCGGTTTCCAGATGGCGTTCCTTCACGTCTTCCACCTTGATCACCAGTCCCGAATCTTCCAGGTCCGCCTTGCTGCCGTCTTCGGGAATCTCCCCCAGAATGTTGAACACATAACCGCCAAAGGTGTCGTAGTCGTCTACCGGCAGACTAACCCCCAGTGCTTTTTCCACCTTGTCCAGGGGGGCCGCGCCTTTGATGCGCCACCACCGGTTTTCCATCTTTTCAATGAGGAGCCGCGCCGAAGTTCCGGCGCGGTCGTCGTCCAGATCGCCTACAAGCTGCTCCAGGAGATCGTGGATAGAGATGATGCCGGCCATGCCGCCGTATTCGTCCAGGACCACCGCGAAATGGTTACGGCTATGCCGCATGTTCTTAAAAAGCACATCGGTTTTGACCGATTCGGGGACAAAGTTGGCGGGCCGCACCGCCCTATCCATCACGGTACGGCGGCGGCGGTCGTTAAGGCGAAAGTAGTCTTTTGCGTTGAGGACGCCGATGATGTCGTCCGGGGTATCGCCGCAGACCGGGTAGTAACTGTACCTGCTGCCCCGCAGGGTAGTTTCCCATTCATCATCAGTTTCTTTCAATTTAAGCATGATAACGTTTAACCGGTGGGTCATCACCTCGGCGGCGGTCTTATTATCGAATTCAAAAACATTGTGAATGATTTCTTTTTCGCGCACATTAATAGTACCCTTTTCGCTGCCCGCATCCACCATCATGCGTATCTCCTCTTCGGTTATCCCGGAGTCTTCCGCATTGGGATCTATTCTGAAAAGCCTGAGCAGACCGTTGGTGGACTTGGTGAGGAACCATACCACCGGAGAGAATATCCGGGAGATGGCGAATATGACGCCGGCCATGAAAAAGGCCAGCGGCTCCGCTTTTTTCATGGCGATACGCTTGGGAACCAACTCACCCAGTACCAGGGTGAAGAAAGACAGGATGATAGTGATGACCACGACCGAAGCGGCCTTGAGGGTGGCAGCCGGAATAGGGACCCCCAGGGTAAGGAACCACCCCATGAGGCGCTCGGAAAAGTTATCCGCCGCGAAGGCGCTCCCCAGAAAGCCCGCCAGGGTGATTCCCACCTGAATAGTGGCCAGGAACCGGGCCGGTTGTTTGGTCAGGGAAAGGAGCTTCCTGGCCCGCTTGCTTCCGGCCGCGGCCAGGAGTTCCAGTTTGGCATCGTTAACGGAAATCAACGCGATTTCCGCGGAGGCGAAAAAAGCGTTGATCAAAATCAGTATTAGTTGAAGGAGCAGCTGTTTTACCATGCGGTAAATTTACCATTCTCCATAACCGGCAATTACATCCCGAAAGAAATAGGCGCTGTCCTTGGGCGTCCGTTTCTGAGTTGTGTAATCAACATGGACTATCCCAAAGCGTTGTGAATACCCGTAGGCCCATTCAAAGTTATCGACAAAGGACCAGACAAAATACCCCTTAAGGTTTACCCCTTCTTTGATCAGATCCGCGCACACCGCCAGATGTTTGCGGATATACCGGATACGCTCCGGGTCGTGAACCCGTCCGTCAGGACCCGCCTCGTCCCGCTGGGCGCAGCCGTTTTCGGTAATGTAGATAGGCAGCCCGCCGGATATGGAGTGTATCCACCGGAGCTGCCGCCTGAGCCCTTCGGGAACAACGGGCCAGCCAATGCCGGTGGTCTCCTGCCAGAACGGTTTGCCGCCATACTTAAAGGGGGCGGTTTCGTCGGCGCCTACGGGATTTTCGCAGTAGTAATTCACCCCGATAAAATCAATGGGCCGGGAAATGATTTCCATATCGCCGGGTTTTATAGGGAACTGAAGGTTTAATTCTTTGCGTACAATCTCCGGATACCCTTTGCCCAGGACCGGCAGCATAAAGACCTCGGTTTCAAAGGCCCGTGCGGTCAACGCGGCTTTGGCATCCGCCTCGCTGCGGGTAGCCGGACGGGGGGTACTGGGATTCCAGGTGATCCCTATAGGCGCCTTAAGGCCCGTCTTGCGGTAGGCGTCAACGATAAGCCCGTGGGCCAGGTTCACGTGGTGTACCGCCTTAACAGCCTGATCCAGGTCCTTGATCCCCGGAGCGTGGACGCCCATGAGATACCCCAAATAGGCGATGCAGAAAGGCTCGTTGATGGTGATCCACTGATCCACCTCGTCCCCCAATTCGGCGAAACAAACACGGGCGAATTCCGCGCAGGCTTCGGCGGTGGACCGCTCCGCCCAGCCCCCCGTGTTCTGGAGAGCCTGGGGCAGATCCCAGTGGTAAATGGTGGCGCAGGCTTTAAGGCCCCGCGCGTGAAGCTCCCTGATAAGGTTCTTGTAATACGCCATGCCGTCGGGATTCACCGCTCCGGCGCCGGCGGGAATGATCCGGGGCCAGGCAATGGAAAACCGGTAGCTCTTGAACCCCAGTTCCGCGATGAGGGCAATATCCTCTTTATACCGGTGATACTGATCGCAGGCGACTTCGCCGTTTTCGCCGCGATGCACCGCTCCGGGAACGCGGGCAAAGGCATCCCAAATCGACTCGCCGCGCCCTCCCTCGTGGCCGGCGCCTTCTACCTGATAACTGGCGGTTGCGGTTCCCCAAAAAAAATCCTCCGGGAAATCTAACCTGTGCATAATAACCTCCCCCAAAATAATCGTGAAGAATATCCGGACAAAAAATCCGAATAATATACCTGGGGCTGTTTCAAAACGTTATTTTTGAAACAGCCCCGCCTGATAGTTCTTCAAACTCCGCAATATATTGTCTTTTTCCGATGATAATATGCCATTCCGCCTGTAGTCAAGTTATGCGGCATTGGGACTAAAACCGGTAAAATTATTGATAAAAAATGGTTTGAAAATAATAACGAATTGTAAAAAAGATCCGCAAATTATTTAGCAAGAATGTTTCGGCTGCTGATTTATAGTATGGGGAATATAAATTGTGTAAAAACATAAATGGCATAAATCCGTCATCGTAAAATCATAAGAATAAAAAGGCAATAAAAACAATAAATAAATACGGGGTACGCCCGCGGCGCAAATTACGAAAAAAAATATGCCGCGCGGCTGGCCCGCCGCAAAGAGGGCGGCTGCCGCCGTTGGATTGTTGTATAATTTTATATACAAGCATGTCTAAAAAACATGAAAATTGAGGCTGTTCCAAAACCCCACGGTATAGGGATTTCGGTGAATAAATTCTGAGCGGGACAACCGGGGCTCTGAGCGGGACAACCGGGGGTGGGAACTCCGGCGCGGGTTTTGGAACAGCCTCAATTGGTTATCAAAGAGCCGGCATGAGGTCTTTGAGAGCGGAAGCCGACTCTCGGAGAATCAAAATCGACTCTCGGAGAATCGAAAT
>JAITLF010000113.1 GCA_031278025.1 Treponema sp. | reverse complement strand
ATTTCTGGAACTCCAAGACTTCATTTCTGGAACTTCAAGACCTCATTTCTGGAAGTTCAAGACCTGGGTCTGGAACTCCAAGACCTGGGTCTGGAACTTCAAGACCTGGGTCTGGAACTCCAAGACCTGGGTCTGGAACTTCAAGACCTGGGTCTGGAAGTTCAAGACCTGGGTCTGGAACTTCAAGACCTGGGTCTGGAACTTCAAGACCTGGGTCTGGAACTCCAAGACCTGGGTCTGGAACTTCAAGACCTGGGTCTGGAACTTCAAGACCTGGGTCTGGAACTCCAAGACCTGGGTCTTGAAGTTCCGAGGGAAGGACGGATGGTTCAGGGAAAAGGCGCGCCGGCCTGCCGGCCTGTCGGCCTGTCGGATGTTTTGCGGAACCTCCGATGGAAGTACGGTTTTAACCGCCAAGCAAAGCAGCGAAGCGGCGGAAGGGGTACGGGACGGGGAATTAACCCGCCGCCTACAGGCTCTGGCTGACCAGTTTACCCTCGCGTTTATTCAGGTGGATTCTGACCCGTTTGAGCGGTTCGGTAACAAAGAGGGCGATCTGGCATATCTCGATGAGGGTTCCCGGAACAATTTCGCCGCTTGCTTCTATTACGGCGCTTTCGTCACCCGCAGCCTGGTTCGTAAGGCCGGAAATGCGCCGGGAGGTTTTTTCACGGGCTTCTTCCAGGCGGTTTTGGAGCTGCTCCATTTTTATCCGGCGTTCCGGGCCTTCCCCTCCCGCCGGGAGCGCGTCCATGAGTTCCCGGAGTTTTTCCAGCTTGGCCGCCAGCATGAGCAGCCGGTTGTTGCATTTCTCCTGTTCCTGCTGAAGGGTAAAGTCAACGCCGCAGTGTATCTGGGAGGATTTGCCGGATCTTCTGCCGATGCCCCCCACCTTAATCCCGTGGATGGCGTAAATTTCGCTTCCCAGGATGATGCCCTTGTCCCCCATTTCCAGGGTATTCATGGTGAATATCTTGGAATTGAGGATCTCCTTGTCAACGAGTATGGATTTCCGGCAGGCGACCTGGCAGTTATCGATAAATTTGGTCTTGAGGGTCCCTCCGACCTTCACAAACGCCCGGCCCCGGCCTATGATGCCGCCCGCCACATTGAGGTCCGCCTTGGTGATCACGTCCGTAACGTCGAAGGTCTGCTTGATGGTTACGGAGCCCCCGGAATAGATGGTGAAGCCGTCGGAAACCGGGCCGTGGATAACCACGTCTCCGGGGAACACGATGTTTCCCGTGGCGTACCCCACAGGCCCCCTGATGACCAGGGAATCCCGGACGTTCATCACCTTGTTGACTTCCACAAGCTGCCCGCTGATTTCGGCGAAAAGAAATTGCCCGTCGAACCGGGTGTTTTCGCCCGCCGCGACTCCGTCTCTCTTGATGGACTTGTAGGGGACTACCGCGCCGTGAATGTTCCGCCCGTCCTGGCCTACGGACCGGGGATGGAATTTTGCCAGCACCTGGTTACGTTTGACGATGATGAAGGGCGAGTATCCCCGGTAATCCACCCGGGCATTCCGGGGATGATCCTGAGCCCGCCCTTCCGTCGGGAGATGGGATGCCACCAGTCTGGGGTTCCGCTCGAAATACTCGCTCACTTCGTTTACCGGCGGATCCCCCCGTGCGATAAGGACATCTTTAATTACCCGCTTGCTGAGGATACAGGCGGTTACCGCTTCCCTGATGGCATCCCGTTGTATCCCCTGGACTATATTGAGCTTTGCCAGAAGCGTCGAGATATATTCGTCTGAAATCGGCGCTCCCCGCCCGCGGGGAGGGAAAAAACTGGCGCGGGCTTCAATGTCCCCCTCGGAAAAAGTAACGGCCATATATCCATCCTCTTTGTTTTCCGGCATCACTGCGGAAGCAAGAGAATTAGTAAGACCTGCCGTATCCGGCCCCTGCGCGATTTCCATTTGATTTCCAGACAATCCTATAAATACTATCCCCAATGGACCCCCCCTTATACAGCATCGGTAGAACTCACCACGAACATAATAGGCAATTTTTTAGGTGTGGAACAGGCCCTGCAGTTTCTCTGGCTTTCTGCCGCGGGAAACCGCAAATTTCAAAATCGCTGTTACAAATGAAATGGCAAATTGCGGTGTGTCTTAAACTTGCAAAAAAAATTTTTATTATATACAATCGAAATTAATCAATAATAATTATTTGGGGTGTTTGTTGAAAGAGCGGCTGGTCCGGTTAAAAGCGGTCCGTAAATTTATAAGAACTTACCGTATTGAATCTCAAGAAGTTCTTTTGGGATATCTTCAGAAAGAAGGGTTTGTCGTAACCCAGGCTACCTTATCCCGTGATCTGAAGCTCCTTAAAGTGGGGAAAATTTCAGACGGCCATAATGGATACGTATACTCGCTTCCCGGGGATGAAGAACGGGAAGAATCCGAACGTACCTATGCCCACGATTTCCTTCGGGGATATGTTTCCATTGAGTGGTCCGGAAACATCGTGGTGATCAAAACCTATTCCGGGTATGCCGATTTGGTGGCCCTGGCGGTGGATAATCTGAGTCTGGAGGATGTACTGGGAACGATTGCCGGTCGGGATAACACGGTTTTTGTGTGCCTTAGGGAAGGATTTACCGGGGAGGATTTTATAAACCGGATGAAAAAAATGATTCCGGAACTTGAAGATTAATCCCGGCTGAACCGGGAACCTGCAAGATGCGGCCCCGGTTGGGGACGGGTTTTCTTAGAGCCGGTTGCAGTGGTGGGTTTTTTGCGCAGGGACTGTACAGAAATACCATGCCGTGCATTTTATTTATGTACAGTTCCTTATGCGCCTTTGGCGCCCTTCATGCAAAAAAACGATTTATGCGCGAAGCGCGGCAGGTCCTTAAAAAATAAGATAACAGGTGGGAGGACTTTGAAAGATGCAATTTGTTGATTTTGATAAAACCGCGGCGTATAAAAAACTTTCGGGTTTAGTTCAGGCGGCGGGAGGGTTTGATTTTACCGCTCTTTTGACCGCCTCGCGGATTAAAAACAGCCTGGTTCCTATGGCAGGGGGTCTCTCGTATTCCTGGGCGGCCAAGCGGGTAGACCAGGAAGTTCTGGATGCCCTAAGCGCCCTGGCCGAAGAGCAGGAGCTTATCGCCAAGTACCAGGCCCTTCTGGATGGGGAAATCATCAATACGGGGGAAAATCGGCGGGTCCTGCATCACCTCTTGCGGGGCCAACTCGGCAGGCAGGTGATCCGCGAAGGCAGGGACTTGGGCGCCTTTTATCAGGAAGAACTGGCCCGGTTTTCCGTCTTTGCCGGGGCGGTCCGCTCAGGGGAAATCCGTCCTTCCGGGGGCAAAACGTTTTCCACGGTGGTGCAGATAGGCATAGGCGGTTCCGACCTGGGACCCCGGGCCCTCTGTCTGGCCCTGGAGAACTGGGCCGCCAAAGAAGGGAAGCGCCGGCTCCGGGCGGCCTTCATCTCTAACGTAGACCCCGATGATGCCTCCCAGGTAACGGCCTCGGTTCCCCTGGATGAGACGCTGTTTGTCCTGGTCTCCAAAAGCGGCGTTACCCAGGAAACCCTGGCAAATGAACTTTTTGTCAAGGATAAACTGAAGAAGGCGGGCCTCGATCCCCGCAAACACATGGTGGCTGTTACCAGTGAGGCCAGCCCCCTGGCCCATAATCCGGCCTATCTCGACTCCTTCTATATTGACGACTTCATAGGCGGCCGTTATTCTTCCGCTTCTGCGGTAGGCGGCGTGGTCCTCTCCCTGGCCTTTGGGCCCGAAGTCTTCAAAGAACTCCTTGCGGGCGCCCACGAGGCGGACGCCTTGGCCCTAAAGCCGGACCTTTCCGCCAATGCCGCCCTGCTGGACGCCCTTATCGGCGTGTGGGAGCGGAACTTCCTTGGGTATCCCTATACGGCCATCCTGCCCTACAGTCAGGCCCTATCCCGGTTCCCTGCCCATCTCCAGCAGCTTGACATGGAATCCAACGGTAAGCGGGTCAACCGGAACGGCAGTCCCCTCCCGTATTCCACCGGTCCGGTGGTCTTCGGCGAGCCGGGAACCAACGGCCAGCACTCCTTCTACCAACTGCTTCACCAGGGTACGGACCCCGTGCCGCTTCAGTTCGTGGGATTCGCCGAAAGCCAGCGGGGGGACGATGTGGAGGTGGATGGCTCGACAAGCCAGACAAAACTCAAGGCCAATCTTGCCGCCCAGATCGTGGCCTTTGCCAAAGGGTATGTCCCAGGGCAGGCTTCAGGCGGCGGGGACAAGACCAAAGAATTTCCCGGCGGACGGCCTTCAAGCCTCATTTACGGCAAACGGCTTACCCCTGCGGCCCTGGGGGCGCTTCTGGCCCACTTTGAGAACAAGGTCATGTTCCAGGGCTTTGTATGGAATCTCAACAGCTTTGATCAGGAAGGGGTCCAACTGGGCAAGGTTCTGACGAAGAAGGTTTTGGCCGCTAAATCCGGCGGCGGTTCCGGGGACCCGGCCCTGGACGCTTACAGCGCCATCCTGGGAGTATAACCTGCGGCAGGCGGCGGGGCTCCCTGAGTATTACGGGCGGCTGCCTGATCCGGGGCGTTGAATGTGAACTGAAGCCGTTCCGCACAATACTTTCTTGTTTGCAATGTTCCGTCTTCTTTCGGTTCAGGCAAAAGACCGTTGCGCCGCGCGAATCTTCTTAGGACGCTTCTGTATCACGGCGGCTTTCGCAGCCTGAACTGTTTTTTCAGTTTTGTACGTTGTTCGTTCTGCCACCGGAAACGGTAGAGATGCAGTTTCAGGCAGGGCGGTTATGGCTATGACATACCGGTTGTTCGCCAATTGCGCTTCACTCGGCCCCTTCATGCGGTTCATTGCTTTCTGCCCCGCAGGCCCCCACTTCCAGCCCTTTGAAAAAGACCGGCGGCGTTCAAGGGGGACAACCAGGAAGGCGGGAAAGCGTACACCGGTGGGATAGATGGAAACAACTGCCGGCTGCGGCACAGGGTTGTGTGACTTATCATATTTTCTGCATCACCACCAGTTTTTACACAGCCTGGCCCCCAGGGTCCGAAGGCCCCCGGGCCCCCAAAGGTTGGGCTTTTTCCCGCCGGGTATTGTTTTTTCGGGATTCCATTGTATAGTAGTACCAGAGGAGCGAATGATGATTGATAGGTTAAAATGCCGGCCCCCCCGTTGCGAAAAACGGGCAATAAGTTACC
>JAITLF010000081.1 GCA_031278025.1 Treponema sp. | reverse complement strand
GTCACCTTGCTCAAACCCGATAAAAACGGACAAATATCGACAGAACAGCTTGAAAAGGCGATACGGAAAGACACTATTTTGATAAGCATTATGATGGCAAATAATGTCGCCGGAACGGTGCTGCCGATTAAAGCGTTATGCGAAACGGCCCACAGGCATCACGTCATTTTCCATACGGATGCGGTTCAGGCGGCAGCGCATATACCGATTAATGTACGCGATCTGGGCGTTGATCTGCTTTCAATGTCGGCGCATAAGTTTCACGGGCCCAAGGGCGTTGGCGCGCTGTTCGCAAGGGTGGCGGTTAAACCAACGGCTTATATCTTAGGCGGCGGGCAGGAAAAAGGGTTTCGTTCCGGTACCGAAAATGTGCCGGGTATTGTGGGCATGGCGGCGGCGATAGAAGAAGGTACGGAAAATTTGCGGGATAACGCACGGCATCTAACGGCGCTTAGGGATAAACTCATTGAACATACGCTTAAAATTCCCGGCGCCTATTCAACCGGCGACCCCGCCAATCGTCTGCCCGGCCATGCCTCCTTTGTTTTTGAAGGCGGAAAGGAAGGGGTTCACCTGATAAATATGCTCAATGAAGAAGGCATCTGCGCAAGTTCCGGTTCCGCCTGTTCCGCTTCCGCGATAGAAGCGCCGCATGTACTTACCGCGATGGGTTATGATAAAGAAATTGCGCAAAGTGCGTTAAGAATATCCCTTTCCCATTACAATACCGAAAAAGAAATTGATACGATTAATGAACGGTTACCGCCGCTGATCGGCGAATTACGCGGGAGGAAAGAGCAGGCGATTATTTAAATAACCCCTTACCGGGTAAAAGGCGCGCTTTCGCCGCAGTGGGCGCAGCGGTAGCCGGCTTTCCGGTCCGGGACAAGACCGCCTGTGTTGACGCGATAGCCCCGGCGGTTTACCAGGATTTTCCCGCAGCCGGGACAGGCGGTATCGCTAAAGCCGCCTGAAATGTTGCCGGTGTACACGTAAGGCAGTTTTTGCCGGGCGCGGCGGGCAAGGGCGGTGAGCCGGGAAGGGTCCGTGGGCGGCGCGTCCCAGTGGTAGGCCGGGCGATAGGCCGACAGGTGCCAGGGAATATCCCGCGGGATCACCCCGGCGCGCGCCCTTTGTTCCGCCTCACTCGAAAGCGGGGAACAGAGGGATGCGAGAAATTCCAGCATCGCGTCAAATTCCCCATCGCCGTCGTTAAAGCCGGGCACGATAAGCGTGGTTACTTCCAGATGTACCCCTGCCCCATACGCAGTCGCGATAAATGCCTTTACCGCCTCCAAATCGCCGCCAAGAATCTTCGCGTAGTTTTCCCGTGAAAAACACTTAAGGTCGATGTTCGCCGCATCCAGCAGGGGGATTATCTCCGCCGCCGGTTCCGTGTTGACGCAGCCGTTACTGACCAGCACATTAGTAACGCCCGTCTCGCGGGCAAGGGTCATGGTTTCCAGGAGGTACTCGATGTGGACCAGCGGCTCCGAATAGGTGTAGGCGATCTGTCCCCCGTTATTTTTGGCGGCGGCGATAAGTTCCGCCGGGGAAATATTCCGGCCGGGGCCGTCCGTCTCCTGGGAGATATGCCAGTTCTGGCAGAAGGGACAACGGAGGTTGCAGCCGGCAAAACCCGCCGACAGTATCTCCGTGCCGGGCCGAAAGTGGTAGAGGGGCTTTTTCTCGATAGGGTCAAGCGCCAGGGCGGTAATATGGCCGTAAAGGGGAAGGCTGAGCTTACCCGCCTCGTTTTTCCGCGCCCGGCAAAGTCCCGTCCTGCCCGGCGCGAGACGGCAACGATGGGGGCAGAGGCCGCAGGCCAGAAAAGCCGCCGCTTCGGACGCGCCGGATGCGGGGGAATCCTCGCCCGGCGTTCCGGCGTCTTCCACAAAACGGCCTTCCGCGATCAAGGGAGGTTGTCCTTGACTTCGAAAGGCTGCATCAGCACCCCGATGGCGCCCCTGCGTATCCAGAGCTTGACAAGCCGCACCCCCTCACCCGCCTCCGTTACCGCCGAGGGGACTTCTTCGAGATGGGTAACATCGTCAACCTTGAATTCCATGATCCGGGGATTCTCTCCCACGGGATCGTGGATAAGGATGAGTTTGCCCTTTTCCGAAGGATGCTGCCGGGGATGTCCCGTATAGGGGATTGAATTCTTCGGCGGTCCCTTGTTGTACTTCTCGACTTCGCTGAGAGGCTTGGCCTCAAGATAACTTGAAATACTCATGGGATATACTATACCCCGAACGGCCGTTAATTTCCAGAACGGGACAGGACATCGAAGCGAGAATCCCCGGTTATTGGAAAGCGCGGGTGTAATACCCCCTTTAGGCTAAACTTGAGCCACAATTCAGATTCATTGCCGGGTTCAGGGCGGATTCTTCCCCCGGGACGCTTCAGCCTGGGACGGGAAAGATGGTTGATGCGGGGATACCGGGCGGTTTGCCGCCGGTTATCCGGGCGCGGGGGTGAGATGATGGGGGGAAATGAGGGGAAAACCGGGGTCCCCGCCGTTTTTCCCGACGAGGGGTCTGACCCCGGCGTCCGCCGCCGCCGCCGGCCCGCCGGTTCCCTCCGCCTCGGGCGGCTCCCCCTCCACCACCCGTGACCAGTACCGGTCCCCCCAGATGTGCCCGATCCTCCCTTCCGCCCGGTTGTACCGCGCCGCGAAAGTCTGTTTCATCCACTTCATAATGGCGGGGAGTTCCAGCCCGTCCTCCGGCCTGATGTAAAACGTAAGCCAATCATCCTCAAGACGCAGCCCCCTGATCTCGAAGACAAACCTGAGTTCCGTCTCCCGGAACACCCGGGCAAAGATTGCCGGGGCCTTGTGCCCGCGGAACAGAGGTTCCCTGTTGTTGACGCGGGTGCGGATCTCGTACCAGACACCCTGTTTGAGTATTCGTAATTGTCGCATATATATAATAGGGGTCTGACTCGCCGTTTTGCTTTAATCAGGCCGAAAAAAAATGGAAAAAAAGAGAAAAAATGGGGGACAGACCCTCCCGGTAAATCCCCACCACCGGCGGGAGGGGATTTTTCCTGAATCTTTTCAAAGATACTTGTAATTTCCCGTATTTTGTGATAGATTAACTGTGGGATTTCGTTTCTTCTTATCAATATAGGCGCCCCCATTCCGTGTCGCGTTTGAAGCCGTTTTGAAATACCGGATTCTGGAAGCGGACTTTGCCTGTCCGGATTCAGGGGAAAACCGGGTCTTAAAACCGGCCCGTACTGTAAGTTTATAAGGAGCATATCATGAGTAAACCCCGTGTCTTTAGCCGATTAATTAGCCCCCACCCCGATAGGAATACTAGGAATTACCCGTTAGCCGGGTTCCTTCCCTTTTTCGCCCTCTTTTTTACCATATTTCTCGCGTCCTGCACCCTTTCCCTGACGCCGGTCAACGTCGCCTTCCGTTCAGGCATCACCGCCTTTGACCTGGACAACTTTGTCACCCCCCCGCAGCCGGACACTCTACCACGCCAGTCCGTTGATACCGGCTATTATGTCATGGCCTTCCGGTGGTTCGATACCTCGGCTTCGGGGGGAGAGAAGGAACTCCCGGTCTCCACCAAGTTCGAGCCCGGCAGAATCTACAAGGTGGTCCTCACCCTCAAACCCAATTCGGGCTTCGTCTTCGACGACCCCGCCACGGACGCCCTTAAATTCAGCTGGGGCGGGAAACAGGAGCATAAGGGCAAGGGGAGCATAACGGCCAGGACGCCCGACGGGGGGAATATCACGATAACCATCGTCTTTACCAAGACCGGCAAGATAAAGATAGACCGCCTTGACCTGCGCGCGCTGGAAGCCCCGGAGAATGACAAAAGCCCGGTTAGTTCCCTTCAGGCCGGAACCGGCTATACGACGTCGGGGATAACGTGGTTCGAGACTACCGAAAACGGCAGCGTTGAATTTACCGGGAAGTTCGAGACGGGCCACAACTACACGGCGCGGGCGGTATTCAAGGCGGATTTGCGATACAGTTTTGAGGGCCTTGGGAAGAGCGGGATAATCCACAACGGGGAAGAGGCGAAGCTGGAACCGGAAACGCCCCCCGAGGACTGCGATACCGTTACGGTAACGATCAAATTCTACCCCGCCGGCACGAGGGGGATAAGCCACATTGACTTGGGGGATATAACGAACCCGGTGGCCGGGGAGGACGCGCCTGGGGATTATTCTTCCCCCGAGGGGGCCGGTTATGAAGTAACGGCGGTTGAGTGGTCGGAAGACGGGGAGGAATTCAACCTGACGCCGCCCTTTAAATTCGAGATGGGGAAGAAATACTGGGCGCGGATAACGCTAACCCCGCTGCCCGGGTACCGGTTTGCGAATCTGGATGATTTGGAGGACCGGATAACCCACAACGGGGAGAACGTGAAGGTAGTGGCGGTCAATGACGGGACGGGTTCGATATACATCATTATCGAGTACGGGGAGCTGTCGGCGGCGATAGGGACGGTGGACTTAAGCGGGATAGCGGCGCCGCTGGCCGGGGAGAGTCCGGTGAGGGCGCTGGACACGAAGGGGCTTCCGTTCACGGTGAAGGAGATCAGATGGGATCCCGAGGACGGGAAGTTCCTGCCCAATGAGAATTACGAGGTGACGGTGGAACTGGAAGCCAAGGCGGGGTACAACTTCGAAGGGCTGGCGGCTTCCGGGGTTCTCCACCACGGGAGCAAGGCGGCGCTGACGCCCGCGTCGCCGCCGGCCGGGACGACCGGCATAAGCGTGACGATTACCTTTGATTCGAGCGGGAACGAGGTTACGGTGGATTTGGACCGGGACGGGGACGGGCTTACGGACGATGAGGAAGCTTTCCACGGAACGGACCCGACAAAACCCGATACCGACGGGGACGGTTTTCCGGACGGGTGGGAAGTGGTGAACGGCCATGATCCCCTGAACCCGAATGACCCTGGGCGGAACGGGGACGAGGACAAGGACGGTTTTCCGAACGGGTGGGAAGTGGATAACGGCCATGATCCCCTGGACCCGAATGACCCGCCCCGGAACGGGGACGAGGACAAGGACGGTTTTCCGAACGGGTGGGAGGCGGACAACGGCTACGACCCGCTGGACCCGAATGACCCGCCTCTGAACGGGGACGATGACGAGGATGATTTGACGAACAAGGAGGAATACGAAGAGGGGACAGACCCCAAGAATCCGGACACGGACGGGGACGGTTTTCTGGACGGGTGGGAAGTGAAGGAAAAACATGATCCCCTGGACCCGGATGACCCGCCCCGCGGGGGTGATGAGGACGGTGACGGTTTTCCGAACGGGTGGGAGGCGGACAACGGCTACGACCCGCTGGACCCGGCCGACCCGAACCCGAACGGGGACGATGACGGGGACGGTTATACGAACAAAGAGGAATACGAAAACGGGACGGACCCGCATGTCTCATCGAAGAAGTCGATAACGGCCTTTAGCGTTACCGAGCCGGTTCAGGCGGCGGGAACCATAAACGAGGCGTTGAAGACCATAACGGTTCCGGTACCCTACGGGACGGCGGTAACGAGCATGACCGCGTCGGCGACCCACACCGGGAAGACGATCAGCCCCACGCCGGGGACGGCGAGGAACTACACCTATCAGGTAAGCTACACGGTGACGGCGGAGGACAAGAGCGTCCAGACGTATAAGGTGACGGTGCAGATACAGTCGCAGGAGCCGCCGAAGAGCAGCGCGGCGAACATAACCGGGTTTACCCTGGCCGGGGCGAGCGGGAGTATCGGCACTAGTTCCATCAGCGTTACCGTTCCCTACGGGACCAGCCTGGGCAGCCTGGCGCCCGTCATAACTGTTTCGGCGGGGGCGACGGTAAGCCCGCTTTCGGGGGTGGCGCGGAATTTCACCAACCCGGTAACGTATACGGTGACGGCGGAGGACGGAACCCAAAAGACCTATACGGTAACGGTAAGTGTGGCGAAGAGCAGCGCGGCGAACATAACCGGGTTTACCCTGGCCGGGGTGAGCGGGAGTATCGGCACTAGTTCCATCAGCGTTACCGTTCCCTACGGGACCAGCCTGGGCAGCCTGGCGCCCGGCATAACTGTTTCGCCGGGGGCGACGGTAAGCCCGGCCTCGGGGGTGGCGTGGAATTTCAACAACCCGGTAACGTATACGGTGACGGCGGAAAACGGTACCACCCAAAAGACCTATACGGTGACGGTGACCGTGGCGGCCTACGTCGCCCCTCCTGTCTACCCGAAGTTGAACAGCTTTTATGTATGGGGAGAACTGAAGGCCGGCGGCGCGGAGTGGGTGGGCTTCACCGCAACCAGCAGCCAAGTTTATGACATTAAAATGGACACTAGGTTTAAAAAAACCTCCACGCTGACCTATAAAATGACCTATTCCGGCGGGAAGCCATACAGAGATGGGTCAGTCATACCTGACACGGGCACATTTTCCGGGGATTTTTTCTCCTTCTATATAATGAATGCTGCGATGGGTCCGGGGTATAGTATATATATAAAATGGAGTGAGTAATTGATTCGAAAGTCTGGTTTAATACCCCGCCGAACCTTTGGTTCGAGCTTCCTCCGCGGAGGCTCATGAGGAGTTTGTTGCGCTTCGCGCGTAAAACTCCGAATGATATGCCGCACCAAAAAGTCTTCCCGACCGCTAAAGGAGCGGTCGGGGGATAATGGTGTGGATCAAGGTCCGTAAAGCCCGGTCCGGCCGCCCGTTTTCTCCGGCGTCTTGACATTTTCCGCTCTTTTTTGAGAGAATCTCCCCATGAATATCGAGGACTTGAAGGAAACCGCCGCACTGGCCCACCTCAACCTGGGGGAGGCCGAACTTGAGGCCGCGTTTCCCGCCTTTGAACAGATGCTCGGGTTTTTCGCGGCTATGCAGGCGGCCGACGAGGATGAAGCGGCTTTCCCGGTCCCCATCGGCGGAAGCACGGGCCTGTCCCATCCTGTGGAGTCCGGCTTTTTTCGGCCCGATGCCGGTAATGCCGGCGTTTTATCCGGCGCGGGAACGGTTTCCGGTCTGTTGGACAACGCGGGCGAACGGGACGGTTCTTTTGTCGTGGTACCCAATGTCCTTTGAAACGCCCGTAACACCGCGGAAGAAAGCCCCCCCGGAGCCGGCGCCGTCCCAGTCCGCCGCGCGGCCGCGCGGGGTCTCCGGCTGCCCCCGCGCGACTGACTCTTATCAAAGATACTTGTAATTTCCAGGATTTTGTGATAGATTAACT
>JAITLF010000364.1 GCA_031278025.1 Treponema sp. | reverse complement strand
ATCCATATACCGTGCGGGACAGTATACTTTGCTCTTCAGAGCGGGGTTGTGGATTGTACTACACATCGAATTTTGTCTAAGGAATTTGTTATGGAGTTTAATACTTCATCATTGCGGTTTAGAGGAGAGGGGTTCCATGGGCGTTCAATTTACACTGATAATTATCGCAAATTTTATAATTACATTCAGCCTTACAATGCTGCCTTTATTCAAGGCCAACATTGTTTCCCGGGGATCAAACGCATATACCTTTAAGCACAAGATAAAACATATTTTTTTGCATTTGTTATAACAAATTTCTTTTTCTTGTTTTTATATTCAATATACAGGCAAGAAAGCATCGTTGATGGTTTCCTGCATTTGTGCAAGAAGATAAATATCAAATTTTTATCTGCCGCTTTAATCATCGATTTGTTTATTATCGGAACATTGAAATATGGAAATGCATCCATAAAGCGATGCAGGATACATATATCAAAACCGATTATTGCGCTGACATTTGCGCCAATCTTTCTGATTGCCGGATCATTCAGGTTCAGGGAAATGTATGGCATCGTACCGGTAGAACAGATGATTTTTCATTTAATGATGTCCAGGGACGGAGCGCAATTCAGCATGGTTTATGAAGTCGTTATAACAACTATTATTGATTCAGCAATAGTTTTTATATTACTTTTATCATTATTGTCTGTTGAAATAAAATTTAGAAATAATTTTTTTTGTATTAATATCAACGCAATATATCAACGAATGTCGATAATTTTTTTGTCGGCCTTTGGAATATGCTTTTTTATAGTGAACATGGGTATTCCTCCTTACATATATTCCTTACAAAAAGAACCCTCGGCATTTTATGAGGAAAATTATATTGATCCTAACGGTGTTGAGATAACATTTCCCGATCAAAAAAGAAATTTAATAGTAATATTTATTGAATCGCTGGAAACAGGTTTTTTAACGAGGGAAGACGGCGGCGCGTTTTCCGAAGACTTAATACCCGATGTAAAAAAATTAATGGAAAACAATATTAATTTCAGTTCCGGCGGCGGACCGGGAGGCGCTTGCCAGTTGCATGGTACGGGATGGACTATTGCCGGAATTACGGCGCAGTATTCAGGCGTCCCCCTTACAATTGCGTGGATGGATGGAAACGAATACGGCAGGCTTGTATCGCGTTTCCTCTCCGGAGCTTCCGGAGTGGGGGATGTTTTGTATAAGGCCGGATATAAAAATTATTTTATTTTAGGCTCCGAAATAGAATTCGGAGCCCGTGATAAATATTTTAAGACGCATAAGGATACGGTCATTTACGATTACAACTATTTTCTCGATAATAATTATATTCCGGATGATTATAATGTCTGGTGGGGATTTGAAGACAGAAAACTCTATGATTTTGCGAAAGAAAAAATCGCGGAAATAACCAAAGACTATCCGTTTTTTATTACTATACTGACTGCGGACACCCACCCGGTAGGAGGATATCTTGATACAAGCGCCGTGAGAAGATTTGATTCCCAATACAAGAATGTTTTATTTGATATGAACAAACAGTTGAGCGGTTTTCTGGAATGGCTAAAAGAACAGGAATTCTACGAAAATACAACGGTGGTTGTTTTAGGAGATCATTTGTATGTTGATTTTTCGGTCTTCCCGAAAGATTATCAGTCTAAACGGTTTCCGGTAAATATATTTATTAACTCTCTTTTAAGCGGAGATAATACCAAAAATAGAATTTTTTCACATTTTGATATGTTTCCCGCGCTGATAGATTCAATCGGAGGCGTTTACAGCGCAAAAGGGCTGGCCCTTGGACGTTCAATGAATAAAGGCGAATCTACCCTGCTCGAAGAATTCGGTTTTGACTATGTAAACGATGCTTTGCAGGAAAGATCAAACTATTATAACAAGTTATGGTAGAGCAAGAGAAAAACAGAGGTTATTCGGAAGCATCGGCCGAACGCGGGCAGGACGGACTGTACCGGCAGGCCGAAAAACTCCGGGTCGAATGATTTCTTAAAAAAAAATATCGGCAACTATTATTCCGGCGCCAATGGAAATGTGAGTTTTCCCCTAAAAGGGGGTCTGTCCCTAACGTAAAACCGCGCAAGGGATAGAAGCGGAAATTCCGTGAGGAATTGGAGCGGATAGCCCGGTTCCCGCCGGAGGCGGGAATGCGCCCAAATTCCCAAAACCCGCATATTTAATCGTGTCTGGATACTAGGAGCCTGTCGTACGTGTGGATTATTTTGCGGGTATTCTTATTTCCTTTCAAAGTATGGTATAGTAGGGATCATGAACACTTCTGATGCGGAACTTATTATTTTGGGCGGAGGACCGGCAGGCTTGACGGCGGCCCAATACGGGGCGCGGGCTAACCTTCAGGTTCTGGTAGTCGAACAGCTTGCTCCGGGCGGACAGGCCCTGCTCATCGACAAACTCGAAAATTATCCCGGTATCCCGCCGGATACATCGGGGTATGACTTTGCCGGGGGCTTGCGCCGCCAGGCCGAAGAATTCGGCGCCGCCTTTCTTTCCGATTCGGTCTTGTCCCTGACAAAGGAAGGGAACTGTTTCCGGCTTATTCTGGGAAGCGGCGGTACTCTGGAGGCTCCCGCAGTTATCATCGCAACGGGGGCCGAACACCGCGTCCTGGACATCCCCGGGGAAGCCGAATTCTACGGACGGGGCGTTTCGTACTGCGCAACCTGCGACGGTCCTTTTTTTAAGAATAAAAAAATTTTCGTGGTCGGCGGCGGGGACGCGGCCTGCGACGAAGCCCGGTATCTTTCCCGTTTTTCCCCGCAGGTGGTACTTATCCACAGGCGGGACCGGTTCCGGGCCCAGAAAGCTATCGCGGAACGGACTCTCAACAACCCCAATATCAAGGCGCGGTTTAATACCCGTATGCTGGAGATACGGGGAGACGGGCAGGTTTCTTCGGTGGTTCTGGAGCGCGTTGATACGGGCGGACGGTACGAAGAAGACGCGGCGGCGGTGTTCATCTTTACCGGAACCGTTCCCCGGACGGCGTTTGTTTCCGGTCTTGGTTCAGACGCGGGGGCGGTCCTTGAATTTGATGAAAACGGGTATATCGTTACGGACCAGACCATGGCGACGGCTCTTCCGGGGCTTTTTGCCGCCGGCGATGTCCGGGCCGCGCCTTTCAGACAAGTAGTGGTTGCCGCCGGAGAAGGGGCGGTGGCGGCGCATAGCGCGGCGGCGTATATAGACGCCTTAAAAGGTGAAGCGTACCGGTGAAACGCTCCATCCCGGCGCTTCTCGGAGCGGTCTTCATTCTGATGCCGGCCGTCCCCGGTTTTCCCCAGGATTTTACTTCTCCTGAACCGCCCGAAGTTCTGGCCCTCCGTATCCTGGATCGTATGACCGATGAGCAGGCCCTGGCCCAGACTTTCATGCTGGGTTGGGTCGGCGCGGAGCCTTCCCCCCTCATCATGGACTGGATACGGGACCGGGACATCGGAGGGATCAAAATTTTCGGCTGGAACACCGGAGATACCCGGAAGCTTGCCGAAACTGTGGGGATTCTTCAGGAGACCGCTCTGCAAAGAGAGTTGGGGATTCCCCTGCTGGTGGCAACGGATCAGGAAGGGGGATGGATCCGACATGTGAAAGGAATCACCAGTGAAACGCCGGGGAACATGGCCATAGGCGCTTCGGGATATCCACGGGACGCCTACTTGTCGGGGTATTACATAGGCCGGGAACTGGCGATCCTGGGGATCAATATGAACTTTGCCCCTACGGTGGATCTTTACACCAACCGGGATTCTACCCTGATAGGCCCCCGTGCTTTTGGGAGCGATCCCGTGCAGGCGGGCATCCTGGGGGCGGCCTTTGTGAAAGGCCAGGCGGCGGCGGGGATCATCTCCACGGCGAAACACTATCCCGGGCACGGGGATACGGCCCTGGATTCCCACGGGGTACTCCCGGAAATCGACGCTTCCTTTGAAGTCCTGTGGGACCGGGAATTGATCCCCTACCGCATCCTGTCCCGGGAAAAGATTCCCGCTATCATGAGTGGTCATCTGGCGTTTCCCAATATTTTAGATGCCACAACCCCGGCTTCCCTTTCACCCTGGTTTCTCCGGGATATACTGCGGGATCGCATTGGTTACGAAGGGCTTATCATAACCGACGATCTCATGATGAACGGAGCGGCTGTAAGCGCCGGGAGTGTTTCCCAGGCGGCGAAACAGGCCCTCCTCGCGGGAAACGACATCGTCCTCCTGTCCAAAACCCCCAACATGAGCGATCCGGTCTGGACATCCCTGGCGGCGGCCATGACACAGGAGCCGGAGTTTCGATCCCGGGTCCGGAACGCCGCCATGAGGATTCTGACGGCAAAGCTCACCTATCTGAAGGGGGAGAAAGCGGTTCCCTATGTACCGGATATGCGTAAGGTGGAGACCAGTCTGCCTGACCCGGAAGGCGCCGCCTTCTTTCTGGAGATGGCGGCCCGGAGCGTTACGGTAGTGAAAGGGGCCGCAAACCCCTCAGGCGACCCCGGGCCGGAACCGGTCATCCCCCTCAGTCCCGACAAGGCGGGGAAAGTGCTCCTGGCTGGCCAGTATCTGGACTTCTTCTCCATAGGCAGAAAAGCCTATCCAGGGGCGTCCGCTTACTGGTATGCGCCGGATCGGATACCCGATCTGGTAAACTATGCACGGTCAGCTGATACCATCATCTTCTGTCTTTCCGATGCGGCGGGACTGAGCCAGCTCCAGGCTTTGCGGCCCCTGGGGAAGCGGATCATCATCCTGTCCGTACTGAGTCCGGTATACCTAGAGGAAGCCTCCTGGGCCGACGGGGCCATAGCGGTCTACAGCTACGCCCCCGAATCCTTCCGGGCGGGTTTTTCCGTTCTCCTGGGCCGTATTCCCGGACGGGGAAGGCTCCCCTTCCCAGGATGAGCGGTTTCTCTTCCCTTTTTCGGCACCGCCGGCGCTCTTACTACTGGCATACGCTGAAAAAGCAGGACTTTCCGGCTGCCGAATCTTTTCTCAAGGAACGGGAGAAACACTGCGTAACCGCCTGCGCCTGTTTCATACAGGCGGAAAAGACCGTCCACGCATGGTTTCTGCCCGATGCGGCGGGAAATATCGTTTCCCTTTTGTTGCATAATCGCAGTTCCCTTATTCCTGTCTTAGGGGAAAACAAGAATGTTCCGGCGCCCCGCTTTCTTGGACGTTTTTTGAACCGTATCCCCATACATTCCGTCCAGGGCGTTACCGGCGACGTGGAGGTCTTTGACAACTTCCTAAGCAAGACAAGGCGGCGGGCCAGTAGCCATATCGACTTCGACCTTATGTATACGGACCGGAAACCCTGGGCCGGGGCTTTACCCAGGGGATTGCCCGGCATGGTCCTCAGGCTACCGGAAGAGACGGACCTAGACGCCCTGTTCCCCCTTCAGGCGGCGTATGAACAGGAGGAGGTACTGTTCCCAGGCGCGGCTTTTAATCCCGCTTCCTGCCGCTTAACCTTGGAACGTATTGTCCGCCGGGAACATACTCTTGTGGCCTGCCTCGACGGCCGTATTGTGGGCAAGGCCAACACCAACGCCGAATCCTTTACCCGGTACCAGATAGGCGGCGTGTATGTGCAACCGGATTACCGGGGCCTGGGGATAGCCACGATTATGACCGCGACCCTGGTGGGGGAACTCATTGACCGGGGAAAAGGGGTGTCTCTCTTCGTAAAAAAACAGAACGCCGCAGCCAGGGCGGTATATCACCGCCTCGGCTTTATGAACGCCGGGGATTACCGGATTACCTACTGAGACTGTTCCAAAACCCGCGCCTTGAGTTCAGCACCCTGGTATTCTTGATCAAAAATGAAGCGTTCACGATCGTGAAAATCGGCGTGCGGAAAGCTGGCGCGGGTTTTGGAACAGCCTCTACTATCAACTCACCCTACGCACCGAGTGAATTCTCCGCTAAGGTTCCCTTCCCGCACGCATCAGAGGCGCGGACCGTTACCGGGAGCTATGACCCGTAAATGTGGGTAAATTCGTGGAGCAACTCCAGGGCTTTTTCTTTACAGCCGCCGCAGACGGAGCCTATTTTGGTAGCCTCCCTTAGAGCCTCCCAGGTACGGGCGCCCTGGCGAAAGGCTTCCTCCAAGTCCTTATCGGTAATGGAAAGACAGTGGCAGATTTCCGTGGACGGTTCCGTAAAGAGGCCGGACCGGCCGGTTTTCGCAAGGTAATCGTCAATGGCGGACCGCAAAGCCTTATCCCCCAAGACGGAGCAGTGTATCTTGTATTCCGGAAGGCCGCCCAGTTGTTCCACCAGGTCCTGGGGCCGTACGGCGTAGGCGTCCTTAATGCTCATTCCCTTGATCATTTCCGACAGGACGCTGGTAGAGGCGATGGCGCTGGCGCAGCCGTACGTCTTCCACCGGACGTCGGTGATAATATCCCCGTCTATCTTGAGAAGCATGAGCATCTCATCCCCGCATTTTATGTTTCCCGTCTGTCCCCGTGCGTCGGCATCAAAGGAGGATTCATCCTCCATTAAAACATTCCGGGGATGGGTAAAATGATCCCTAACTATGTCCGAATATATCCAGTCTGACATAAAAGCTCCTTACGGGGTCTTAGCCGGGATTTTCGGCGAAACTGTAGACATGGCTCTGAACCGCGCTATGATAGGCGGGAGGGTCTCAATCACATAGTCTATATCCTTCGCCGTAAGCCCCCCGCCAAGACTGAAACGGATGGAACCGTGGGCAAGCTCTGGCCCGACCCCTATGGCCAAAAGCACATGGGAAGGTTCAAGGCTGCCGGAGGCGCAGGCCGAACCGGTAGAAACCTCTATTCCCGCAAGGTCCAAGGCCAGAAGTATGGATTCCCCCTCCGCACCGGGGAAAGAAACATTCAGGGTATTGGGGAGGACATCGCTGTCATGCCCGTTCACCTTGATGGCGGGGACGTTTTTCATCAGCCCGTCCTTCAGCCGGTCCCTAAGCCGCCGCATCTCCGCGCCGTAGGCATCAAGGCCGGCCAGGGCCAGCTCCGCAGCCTTGCCGAATCCCAGTATGCCCAGGTTGTTGTAGGTCCCCGCCCGGTAACCGTCTTCCTGGTGGCCTCCCCGGATCAGCGGCAGGAGGGGCGCTCCCTGCCGTACAAACAGAGCGCCTATGCCCTTGGGTCCGTATATCTTGTGGGCCGACATGGTAAGGTAGTCTATCCCCAGGTCTCCCACATTCACCGGAATCTTCCCCACAGCCTGAACCGCGTCGGTATGAACCCAGGCCCCCTTCTTATGAGCCGCCGCAGTAATCGCCTTAATATCCTGAATGGTGCCTATCTCGTTGTTAGCCATCATCACGGACACAAAGAGGGTTTTTTCGCTCAATGCGGCTTCAAAGGCATCCATCCGGATCTTGCCGAACTCGTCCACCGGCAGGAAAGTTACCGTAAAGCCCAGAGAAGCAAGGTATTGTGCGGAATTCAGCACACAGGGATGCTCAACCGTGGTGGTGATAATTTCGGTTTTACCCCCCGTTACGGGGCTTCCATCAGGACCGCTTGCCAGGCTGCGTATAGTCTGGAAAACCGTATTGTTCGATTCCGACCCGCCGGAAGTAAAGATGATTCCCTGTGCAGGTCCGCCTATAAGGGCGCCAATCGCCTGCCGGGCTTCTTCCACCCGTGCATGGGCCAAACGTCCGTCGGCGTGCATACTGGAGGCGTTCCCGTAGATGCCAAGGTCTTCAATCAACGCGGCCTTCACCTCGTCTTTAAGCGGCGTGGTCGCGTTATAGTCCATATATATTCTTTGTACCGGCATTGTTTACTCCCCGGTAATCCCTACCGTTCTTATGATATTAATAATAATACTATACTAAGTTTCTCGGGATTTGGCTAGGAGTTTGCGGGGCTTTGCAACAATTATCGCTGCGGGGACCTGCCCCGCAACACCCAGCCGGGGAACCTTAGACCCCACGGAGTTTGGCTCATAAAACCGAGAAAGCTTCATCTGCAACTTCAAGGGTCAGTTTGATATCCTCGTCGCTCAAGGATGCGTTAAGGAAATGGTTGTGATGATTGGTGAGATATATACCCCGCTTTACCATTTCCGCAACCCAACGCTGATGAAGCATAAGGGAATCGTCGTCGGCTATGCGAAGGTAAAACAGGGCGGGAGCGCCGGTTACCCGTAGGTCCCATCCGTATTTTTTTGCCGCCCCGATGAGCCCTTCTTTCAAGCGCGTTCCCTTTTCGTGGAGCAGCCGGGGCAGGTCCAGGCGCTTCATCTTCCGAATGCAGGCTATCCCTGCCGCAAAGGGAACGGCGGAAAGCCAGTAGCTCCCGGTATAGGTAAGGCCGCTCACGGTATTTCTGAGGAATTCCTTGCCGCAGAGGGCGCTCACGTTGTACCCGTTGGCCAGGGCCTTACAGAAACAGATGAGGTCCGCCTCGAAGCCGAAGAAGTGGTCGCTGCCGGCCAGGTCCAGCCTGAAACCCGCCCGCACATCGTCGATGACAAGCACCGTCCCGGTATCGGTGCAGAGTTTGCGCACCTTTTGCCAGAACCCTTCGGCGGGAAGCTGGTTGTCGGCGAAATTCCCGTGAAGGTAGGGCTGAGAGATAACCGCGGCTATTTCTCCCTTGTTTTCCTCAAAAATTTCGGCCAGCTTTTCATAGTCGTTCCACGGCGCGTAGATGTTGTTGATCACATCCTCTTCCAGAATACCCGGATAATCGATCTTCTGGGTCCAGGGGGCCACCCCGTGGTAATACCCCTTAAAAAAGACGATCTTCTTACGGCGGGTATAGGCCCTGGCGGTTATCACCGCCAGGGTGGTAGCGTCCCCCCCGTTTTTGGCGAAGAAAGCCCAATCGGCGCTGGCAACGGTCTCCACCAAGAGCTCCGCGAAATCTATCATCCGGGCGGAGGGGGCGGTAATGCAGTCCCCCAGGCTCCGCTGTTTCGCCGCAGCTTCATCTACCTCGTCGTCGTTGTACCCCAATACATTGGGACCGTAGGCGCACATGTAATCAATGAACCGGTTCCCGTCAACATCCCAGAAATAGGAACCTTTAGCCCGCCCGGAAAAGAAGGGGAAGGCCGTAACCGGCACAAAACACCCTTCCGCCGGTCCCTGATGCCCATAGATTCCCGAAGGGATGACCTTGAGGGCCCGCTGATACTCCGCCGCGCTGTTTTCATACGTGTTAATCGAAAATCCCATACCGGCGCCCTCCTTCAGGCTAAATAGACCGCCGCACGGTCCAGAATACGGTTGATATTATCCAACATCCCCAGGTTGCCCCGCATGGTGATGAGGCCCTGACCCACACAGCCCAGGGCGCTCACCTTCCCGTCGAACAGGTCGCGGGTCAGGCGCAGCCCGCTGAACTCCATGAGCGCGTGGTAATGGCCGGGCAGCTCCCTGGTGAGGGACAAAACGTGATCCTTTACCACTATCCCCGCCTGCAGCGGCGCGCCGCCGTCATAGTTCGCAATGGAAAGCGCCGCAACCCCGTCCACCATGTTGGAAGCCGTAAACCGGCCTATCTTGTCGTGGTTTCCGATCTGAACCACCGCCTGGGCGATAAGGAAGAACATGACGGCGGTACTCGCCTTGAAGAAATCCGGTTCCGCCAGGTCTTCCGGAGAAGCCCGCAGGTACTTTTCCAGTATCCGGGTGAGTTCCATAAAGTTTTTGGTGAGGAACCGCACTTTGGTAAACCCTTTGGTGGGAATAGGCGTTACCGTCCCGTCTATCAGGCCGTTAAATTTCGCGCAGGATGAAAAAGGAAGCCTGATGGTACAAGGCCCCTCGCCGATTTCAGGCTCGCATGACCCGCCGCCAAAGCGCAGGGTCATGGCCGGGCCGTTTTTTACCACAAAGCCGACGGTAAGGGCCTTGCCTCCCGGCAAGGCCGCGGTATCCGCCAGGCGCCGCGCCTCCGGGGAAAGGGCGCAGAGGTCCTTGAGGGCCCCCAGGAGGCCGTACAGGTTAATATACGCCAAGGTTTCAGGTTCTTTCATACGCAACCCCATCTTATGATGAATTCGTCCTATTGCCAACGCGCGCATGTATACGGCGCCGGTTACTTCCGGTTTGTAGTATAATCCCGTTTTGATTTTTATACAAAGGAAAACCGCCGCGGGCGGGCGCAGCAAGGGGGCGCGGGGCGGGCGCATTGCCCTATTCCCGAAAGCGCCTCCCGCGGAGCCGCCGCCGGAGCCTCCGCCGTTACGCGGCCCTGGTCCGGAACGTGTAAAGGCGCCTGTATGACGTGCAAAAGCGGCTGGAAAACTTCTACCGCCGGTTATAAAACTTTTT
>JAITLF010000342.1 GCA_031278025.1 Treponema sp. | reverse complement strand
ATGGATTCCGGTGTAATCATCTACATAAGCAGCCGTCTCGCACTAGGTGCCTTAACCGCCTTCTTTGCCATCATGCTCTGGTCCAGGACCCGGGATGCCGCGTGGATGCTCATGGTGTTAGGTATGCTTACAGCCTATATGGAGATCATATATTCGATAGTAGAGATGTTCGGCATCCCCGAAGGGAGGAGCGTGACCATAGGCTCCGTCCCGCTGGCATCCATACTGTTGCCCAACCTCTCGACCATCTTCATTTTGTCCGCGTTTTTAATTATGGTATTCAGGAAATACCGGAAAAAATACAAATCTTAAAGTAGCTGGAGGATATATGAAGGCTCTAATCTTGGGAATCGTCATTACCATTGCGGCCGTATGCGCCGTGATCCCCGCCGGACTCAACTGGTGGGGAGACGTCCTCTCTTTTCTTCGGGGTGCCCTGCCCGTCATAGCCGTTTTTATCGGCCTTATCGCCGTCTTCATCGGCATAACGGACATCAAGGACCAGGCGCAGGCCAAAAAAGAGAAAGCGTCCGGTGAACCTGGGCAGGGATAAAAGCGTGCGGGGTGTCAGGGATAAACGTTGAGGAGCCTGTTGCACGTGTGGATTTTTGCGGTATTTTGTGCCGCAAAAATCCCGGTTTATGGGTTGCTACGAACCTTTAGTTCGAGGGATTGACATTTTTCCCGATGTATAACAGTATAGCATTTTACCTGTATTCTATATGAAAAGGTTGTAAAATGAAGACTGTGTTCATTAAACCCGCAGATGTTGAGCGGAAATGGTTTGTGATTGATGCCAAAGGAAAGGCTTTGGGTCGGGTAGCGGCAAAGGTGGCGGCAATAGTCCGGGGGAAAGAGAAAGCGATTTTTGCGCCCCATCAGGAAATTGGGGACTATGTAGTTGTTGTGAACGCGGAAAAAGTCGCAGTTACGGGTCAAAAAGCCCGGGATAAGATGTACCATCATCATACCGGCTATGTCGGAGGGCTCAAATCCCAGTCGTTTGAGAAATTGATTGCCCGTCATCCCACATCCCCCCTGGAGTTAGCGGTCAAGGGGATGCTTCCCAAGGGACCCTTGGGGAGGAAATTGTTGAAGAATGTTAAGGTCTATGCAGGGGCCGGGCATCCCCACGGGGCGCAGAATCCCCAGGCTATTGAGTTCTAGTTGAGATGTAAGGGAGTATAATGTGGTAAAGAATCTTGGTATTGGGACCGGAAGAAGGAAAACCGCCGTTGCTCGGGTGTATGTGCGGGATGGAAGCGGAAAAATTGTTATCAACGGCAAGGAAGTGGGTAGTTATTTCCCCCAGTCTGAACATTCCATGATGGTCCGTCAGCCGCTGGTAGTTACCGCCAATGAAAATAAATTCGACGTGTTGATCAATGTCTACGGCGGCGGTTCCAACGGACAAGCCGGGGCTTGCCGTCACGGACTTGCCCGGGCGCTTTGCCAGGTGGCTCAGGGCAATTATACCAGTCTGAGGAGTAACGGCTTCCTTACCCGGGACCCCCGGATGGTGGAGCGTAAAAAATACGGTCAGCGGGGCGCCCGTCGCCGCTTCCAGTTCTCTAAGCGCTAGGCGTTTGTGGGGTTTTGCCCTTAAAATCGAACACTTTTGCGATTTATCGCAAAAGTGTCCCTTGCAAACTCCCAAAGGAGCCTTAATCTGCGTGAAACCATTCATTTCTTTATACGGTGTATGTAAAATTTTACAGGTTCCTGGTTTCCTGTTTAGCATCCGCATCTTCCTGGGGTATTATCTTCGGGCCGTGTGGCGGTAACCGGAGCCGTCTATGACGGTTGTGTCCCTAAAACCGGCGGAAAAAACAGATGATAACGGGTTTCTCCGAAAAGCCGATCCTTCGGTTTTTCGGGTAGCTTTGTCGGATGGTTCCCTATTTTCTTTTAAGACAGATTATTTATCTCCAGAATACCCTATGGAGATAGTCTATATTCCTGGCCGGGAACTTGCCCCGGTCGAAGTAGAAACGCTCCGTTTCGCTGCACTCTGTTACCGGGCGGAGCGGGCTGTCCTGCGCCTTACCGCACGGGCGGAACAGCACAGCTTCGGAATAGCCCGCAAGCTGGGAAGCCGGGGTTATGCCGCCCCCTGCATCCGGGCCGTAGTCGCCAGTCTTTCCTCCGCGGGTATCATCGACGACAGCCGGTACGCTTCCCGTTGGATACAATCCCGTCTTTCCCGCCCGTCCGGGGCCAGTCCCCGTACCCTTGCCGACTCGTTGCGTCGCAGGGGCCTTTCCCGCGATACCGTTCAGGAGGCTATTTCCGCCCAGCTTGATGAAGAGACCGAAGCGGCTCTCCTCCGTTCCTATCTTGAGAAGAACCGCCGCCGTCCCGGTCCCCGCTTCCGCGCTGTGGGCGAAGGCCGCCTAAAACAAAGCCTTCGGTACGAGGGCTTTTCCCCGGACATCCTTGACCGCTTCCATGAGGAGGGTCTCTTGTGAGCGTCTCCGGCCCTTCCATCCCGAAACATGCCGCCTTCTTTGCCCGTGTTCAGGGTTGGGTCCAGGGTGTAGGCTTTCGGTATACCTGCCTTCATGAGGCCCGGCTCCGGGGTCTTCGCGGATGGGTCCGCAACACCCCCGGAGGCGATGTTGAGGTCTGGGCCGAGGGTCTCAGGGAAAAGCTGGACATCTTTCTCCAATGGCTGCGGCGCGGCCCTCCCGGCGCCCGCGTCGATGCGATGGATTACAGTCTCCACGCTCCCACCGGCGCTTACAAAGACTTCAGAATAGACTATTAAGCGTCCCCCCAGAGCCTGTTGCGCTTCACGCATGAAACAGCAATTTTACAGTTACCATACGAGGAACGCAGGACGGATTACCGTCCTGGGAGCGCCAACGGCGTCCGTGGAAGAGATAGCGG
>JAITLF010000341.1 GCA_031278025.1 Treponema sp. | reverse complement strand
CCCAAGATACCCGCCGAGAAGTTGTTGACCAGCATCTCAAACCCGGCAGGAACTTTTCCTTCAACAGCTTCGTCAAATTTTTTGATGCCCCAGCCGCCGAGCGGTCCCGCTATCATGGCGCCTAGGAACATCGGGATGCTCGCTCCCATGATAACGCCCATCGTGGCGATTGAGCCGACCACGCCGCCCCGCACACCGCCGCCTACCAGCTTGCCTCCAGTATAGCCGATAAGGAGCGGCAACAGATACTTCAACATTGGATCGACCATGCCCGCCAGTTTTTCATTGGGTATCCAGCCTGTGGCAATAAACAATGCCGTGATAAGCCCCCAGGCAATGAAGGCGCCTAAATTCGGCATAACCATAGCGGAAAGCGATCGCCCTACTTTTTGTACCGCTTGTTTCATACTCTTCTCCTTAAAACATCATTGATAAGCGTTCACTTGTTTCAAAACGCGAACTACGTCCGTGTTAGTTTTGAAACCACTTCTTTTCGTTACTTTACCGTGCAAGCGTTAAAAAACGCAAGAAAAACACATGCAGAATTGGCATACCCATGATGTGCCAAAAATGAGGAACAGGGAGGAAGGCGTTCGCACGCGGAGCTTGTGGTAGAGCGGCCGGGGAAGGGGCGCCCCCGCCCCGTGATGGGTGTCCCAGAAGGGGCAGGCAAATCGTACTGCCGGTCTCTATCGCCGGCGGTAAGAATCACCGGCACGGGCTTTCATGTACTCATCGGCCATATCGGCGGATTCCTGTGCCGGACGGGAACCGGCGGTATTGACGGCGTACCCGGCGCAGACCCTCTCCGTATCGCCGCTGAACCGTTTTCCGGCAAAAAGACTTTTCCGTGTGCGGGACCGTTTTTGGAGCGTGAAAACGAACTCCTTCCGCTGAAATTGCTGTTTAATGAACGTTATGCGGCATTTTTTGAAAATTATTAAAGAACATAAAGTAAGGAACATAAAGACGGAACATAAAGCGGCAGGCAAAAACAATTAGAAAAATTGGAACATATAAAGGCTCCCGGAAAACTTACAGCCCTCCCTATAAGCGGACCGGGAAGCCCCGTTAATCTGCAGCCGGCGGCGCTAAATGAGTTCCGCCGCCGGGACGCGGGGAATGCCAAAGGCTTCGGCGACCCCGGCGAAGGTGCAATGCCCCTTAAAGGTGTTGACCCCGTTGGCCAGATGCCGGTCCTGGGCGATCGCCGATTCGAGCCCCCGGTTCGCCAGCTTGAGACCCGGCTCAAGAGTCGCGTTGGTCAGGGCCAGCGTTGAGGTTCGCGCAACCGCGCCGGGCATGTTGGCCACGCAGTAATGCACTATGCCGTCTTCAATGAAAACGGGCTTTTCATGGGTGGTAGGCCTGGTGGTTTCAAAACATCCCCCCTGATCCACCGCCACATCCACCAGGACGCTCCCCGGTTTCATCAGCCCAAGGCCGGCCTTCGTTACCAGGCGGGGCGCTTTCTTTCCGGGAAGCAAAACCGCGCCGATCACCACATCCGCCGCCGCAATGGAAACCGCGATATTCTCCGGGGTACTGTACAGGGTGTGGATCCTGCTGCCGAACACGTCATCAAGCGCGGCAAGACGCCGGAGGTTGACATCCATGATGGTAACTTCGGCGCCCAGGCCCACCGCTATCTTGCAGGCTTCGGTCCCGACGGTTCCCCCGCCCAGAATGACAACCCTGCCTTTTTCCACCCCCGGAACGCCCGCCAGAAGCATACCCCGGCCGCCGTAGGTTGTCTCCAGATACTTGGCCCCCTGGGCAACGGCCATCCTGCCGGCAATTTGGCTCATGGGCGTCAGGCAGGGCAGCCCGTTGTATTCATCGGTAATGGTTTCGTAGGCAACCGCGGCGGTCTTTGCCGCAAGCAGCGCGTCCGTAAGGGGTTTGTTGGCGGCCAGATGCAAATAGGTATAGAGGATCATATCCTCCCTCAGGAAGGGATACTCCGGGGCAACCGGCTCCTTGACCTTTACGATCATTTGGGAAGCCTCCCACACCGCCCCGGCGGTATCCAGGATCTCCCCCCCGGCGTTCCGGTACTCGGCATCGGTAAAACCGGACCCCTCCCCTGCGCGGGCTTCCACCAGTACCCGGTGTCCCGCCGCCGTATAGGAAGCGGCGCCGCCGGGCGTAAGACCCACACGGAATTCCTGGGGCTTAATTTCTTTTACAAGTCCGATAGTCATTCTTAATCCTCCTCTTGTTTTTGATGAAGGCAGTGCCGTATGTCCGGTACGGCCCCCTTCTGTTTCCATGAGTATACCATGACCGGATCAGGTATAAACAATACCGGTGAAAATACATAAAGAATACGGTAAAACGTTTTTCCCCGGTATATTTTGCCTAGTCGTCAGGTGTTTGACGTATTTTTTTAAGCCGCCCTTTTTATGCTTCAAAAACATACGTTTTTCCAAAGACCCTTGTATGCACAAAATCCACAAATGCAACAGGCCCTTACACAATAACGGTGATACCCATGTCTTTCAGTTTTTTAACATACTCGTCGGGTATATTTTCGTCGGTGATAAGGTAATGGATGTTTTTCAGGCAGTTCAGGGAGGCGAAGTATATCTTCTCCATTTTGCTTGAGTCCGCAAGGAGGCAGACGGT